>JBLHLE010000905.1:0-3904 GCA_047620805.1 Pirellulaceae bacterium | reverse complement strand
GGCGACCATATACGTCGTAACAATCGCAGCGATTGTGGTGAACGAATCGAGGTAAGGGAAGGCCGCTGCCGTCGTACTCATAATCCAACCGAATAACGCCGACGCCGATAAAACCACGGTAATTACGGCTACATGCCGCCTCAGTCTCCACGTCACGATGGGTACCCCGTTTCCATTTAGCCCACCACGACGCCATTGCTGCCATCCGAAAATCGCCATTGCCGCGTAGAAAACCTGTAGTGCCGATTCCATAAACAGGCGGGCATCAAAGAATATCCACAAATACAACAGGGAGCTGAAAAAAGCCGCGAACCAGCAGTAGCTGTTCTGGCGTATCGCCAATAGAAGATAGATTACGGCGAGCAGGACAGCGGACGCTTCGGCCACAGACATCGACTGGACTGCAGCGTTTAGATTATCCAGGAGGCCCAAGGACAGGCGCCTCACCAATGGGCAGATCCGCGTTCAAGTATTTCACTACGAGTACCTGGGACTCGCCCCCTCGAAACGACATGACCAATGCGGCTTCAACAGCTCGCGTGACTTCGGAAACTTCACCGCGAATTTGAGTACTTAGTTGGTTCACGACCACTTCGAGCCCAGGCGTTTCCTGAATTTCGCGAACGAAAGCTTCGATCTTCGGAATATAAGATGACAGCAACGGATACAAACTGAGATCGGCTGTAATACGCACCACGTTCCCCTTAGTCAGAACGAATGCTTAGCCGATATTCCATACGCTCGCGGCTCACCGTACTGATAATAAGTCTCATTGATCCAACCTTTCCGTGGGTCATTGCCGAAATACAAACCATGAACTGCGTAATCTTTATTCGTCAGATTTCGACTCCAAAGTTGGAACTCGGTTTGCCCTCGCCGGTAGCGCAGACTGGCATTCATCATTGTGTAGCCATCGATTTTCGCGCTGTGATAATACCCAAACTGACTGTCGTCCCGTCCCTCGAGTTCTAGGCGGGCGGTAAGATTCGAGTTGAACGTCAAGTTGGTACCCAGGTTGAATTGCCAAGCTGGAGACTTCGCCTGATCTATACCTGCCCTGACGACAAATTCATTCCGGTCGAGATCAAACGTTGTTATCGAATTAACGTCTGTCTGCAAAACGCCAATCGACCCGAAGAATCCGATGCGGTCCGTGTGTCGATAATTGATCTCTAGCTCCGCACCCGCATTAGTTCCGTCAACATTGTCGAGGAACCCGATCCACAAGAAGTTAACACCATCCCACATCCACGACTCCAATTGTGCGTTGTCCCTATCCATATAGAACAATGCGGCACGCAGCGATAGTTGGCCATCGAGATAACTTCCCTTCAATCCGAGCTCGCGGTTTACCAGCGTCTCCGTATTTATTTTTAGCCGCGGTCGCATGAAGTCTTGGAAAAATGGCTGCATAAAAGGCAGGTTGGCGCTAGCGTCCGTATTAACTCCGCCTGCCTTATTGCCGCGCGACAAAGTCGCATACATCATCGTGTTATCGGAAGCCTGGAAGGCAAATGTCAGTTCGCCACTCTTCAGCGTATCGTCGCTTGCCGTTTGTGCAGCAAAAGAATCGGAGTAGCTGTCGTCAAACTGCTCATATCGGAGTCCGGCGGTTAAGGAAACGCGACCCGCAAGGCGCGTTTCAATCTGGCCGTAGAGCGCACGTCTTTCGGCTGTATACCGGCTTGAAAAGTCGCCATAGTACTGCCGACGTAAATCTTCGTCTCGTTCCTGCGAATAGGCACCGATCACATAATCCGTAGTGGTGTCAGGCAACGTTCCTAAAAGACGGACATCCATCGATATCTCATCTCGACTACGAAAATAATCGTCAGTATTGGAAAAGAAATCGAATACTGGGTCGCAAAGCGTGCCGTCACAGATTCCGGCGAAGGTCCAATCCTCATCGAAACCGTAACGGCCGTCGCTATCAAGCCAGGTTGCAATAGCCTCAACACTTGCGGTCTCGCTAAGCTGCCATTGGGCCTTTCCAGCCAACGCCGTGGTGTCCTGATGATCATGGCCCGGCTCGTCGGAGAGAGTATCGCGAGTGTTATCTAACGAGAATGCATCATAGCCATTTCGGCCATCGTACCTAAACGCCGTCAAACTGTAGAATGAAGTATCGTTCGGATCGAAATCGAAGCTCACACGAATTGATGTCTCATCGAAGCCGTTGGTGTCATCACGACCCAAAAAGACGTTGTCGATATAGCCGTCGCTTTCATTTTTTTGTATCGCCAATCGCCCGGACACGCGCTCACTAAGTGGCCCACTAATGACACCGCCCAGCGACCACCTACCGTAGTTTCCGGCACCCATTTCGACGGAGCTTTCGAGAATATCCGTTGGCCGGTTGCTGCGGATATTCACCATCCCGGCCAGCGCACTACCTCCGAATCGCGTCCCCTGCGGTCCACGAAGAATCTCCACTTGGTTGACGTCGAACAACATAGCGGCATTTGCCGCTCCACCGAGGTTAATGTCATCAAGCGCGATGCCAACTGAAGGGAAATGTTTCGGATCGACGAACTGCTCCAGGTCCCCAACGCCGCGGACCTGGATAAAGCGAGCACGAGAACCGCCTCCGGAATAATTTACGTTGGCGGATGTGTTGAGTACCGACTCTAAATGTTGAGCTGAGCGCTCCGAGATGATCGACTCGTTGACGACCGTCACACTCCCCGCCGCACTCATGACATTGTTCTCTCTAAACCCAGCCGTAACGACTATTTCTTCCAGTACAGCGCCTGGAGATTCATTCTGGGCATTCAGCATTGCTGGAGCTAACACACAAGCGATCGCAACGGTGTCACGAGTAACGGCACGGAAAGCATGAACGGGAAGTTTCACGCTCATTTCGGATCTCCTCAAGAAAAGAGAACCGGGCATACTGCGAAAGGGGAATACCTTTAGATGGGTTCCTGTCCCTTCGCCGGTACTAACCGGATCAGGTTCAAAGGGTTGACTGGCCCAATGCCAATCTCTCAGGCCGTCTCCGACCACCCCTCGGTTTCAATGACGCACAATACCAAACTACGGCACCGAAGTATCGAACTCTACTCCTTTAGCCGTGGCATCAATTCGGCGAGGTTGCAGGGTCGAGTTCTGAAGTCCAGCTGGGATGCAATAATTTTGTCCCAACCGGTACTACAAGCGTTGGTCGACCCCGGCAGGCAGAATATATAGGTCCCGTTTGCGACGCCGGCGAGGCATCGGGACTGCAAACTGGAAGTGCCAATATCGGCATACGAGATTGTCCGAAACATTTCGCCGAAACCTTCAATTTCTTTATCCAGAAGGACGCCGACCGCCTCAGGAGTCCCGTCACGCCCCGTAACACCGGTGCCACCGGTACAGAGTATGACTTCAATATTTTCGTTTGCTATCCACCCAGAAAGCTTCGCTCGAATCGCGTAAATGTCGTCGGCTACGATACATCTGTCACGTACCTCATGACCCGAACCGACAAGGCGATCCGCGAGTAAGCGACCCGATACGTCAGTCGCCTCAGTGCGCGTGTCGGAAATCGTTAATACCGCTGCCCCCAGTGGAACAAAACTTCTTTTCTGTTGTTCAGCCATCGCTTCGCTACCTTGTCAGGAATCCCCATGCGCCGCAAGCCGATAGTCTACGGTCCTTGTTCTATGCGACTATTGCGCGTACCGGTCGCCCCTGCCCTGCTTTTTTGCCATGCCGACTTCCGACAATCTCTCACAACCTGACTCCAGCCTCAGTCCGCTAAAGATCAAGGTCTTTCGGAATATCTGGTTCGCTAATCTTGTGTCCAACACCGGGACCTGGATGCATGACGTTAGTGCGGGTTGGCTAATGACGGACCTGGCTCCGGATCCCTTCATGGTATCTATGGTGCAGGTTTCGGTGGTTTTACCGGGCTTTCTGT
>JBLHLE010000904.1:0-3905 GCA_047620805.1 Pirellulaceae bacterium | reverse complement strand
ATGCCGCTGGTCGACATAAATCCACTGCCGTGAAAGAGCTTCTAGCCGTCTACGAAAAGAAGCGAAATCGCGATGACGCCTTGTCGGAATATCTCGAGTGTCTCGAAGGCGGAAATTCGCAACGCGGACATGCGGTGTTCTTCGGGAGAAGTGATCTCTCCTGTCGCCGTTGTCATTTGATCGGAGGTTCGGGAGGGAATGTCGGCCCCGATCTCAGTAAAATCGGCGCCGATAAAGATCGACGTTACCTCTTAGAGGCGATCGTCACGCCCAACAAAGCCATCGCCAAAGGTTTTGAGTCCGTTCAGGTCACTACCCTGCGGGGCAAAGTGTACGTTGGGATCGTTAAAGAAGAAAATGACCAACTGCTGAAGCTGATGTTGGCCGAAGGAAGTATCGTCACAATTGCCAAGGAAGAGATCGACGAAAAATTGCCCAGCAAGTCCGCAATGCCCGACGACTTGCTGAAGAAGCTGACGAAATCCGACGTGCGGGACTTAGTGGAGTTCTTGTCGAGGCAAAAGACCGAGGCGGACGACTCCCAGCATAAGTAACATCGCGGCGAGGACAAAACGGTTGCGCGATTGAATCGCGTCGAAACCGAGTGTGCCGATAACTCAACTAAAAAAGGCCGAGTCGAATTATTCGACTCGGCCTTTAGACTTTCTCAATGCTCGCCGCATTAAAACGCGACCGGCAGGAGACTATTCTTCAGGAGCAATACCGGGCAAGGAACCAGCTTCGAGCAAGGACCCAAAGGTCTTGCCGTCTGCGTTCTTCTCGCCTTCAATCTTCTTGAAAGCTTCTGTAGCCAGCTTCGCCAAGGCAGGCTTATCCGCTTTATTCGCAGTGTAAACGGCTTTGGTAAGGACCTTGGAAAGGGCGGTAGCGTAGTCGTTGCGATTCTTTTTAGTTTTGCCGTAGTGACAGACATTGCACTTTGCTTCAGTTGCAGCGGCAGCTACTTTTTCGTTGCCTTTGTAAGCAGCATCGAATGCCTTCTTGTAGTCGGGGCGTGCATCTGCTTGAATTGCTAAGCCGAGCACGAATACGGCACAAAGCGCCATACGAAAATACTTCATCTGCGACCTCCGAGTGATAATGAAGAGTTCTAAGTGGGGTAATTTGGATTACTACTAAGATCGAGTGCGGTTGATTTAGGTAATCCAAGGCAGGTAAATCATACGCCTTAAGTAAAACTGTTCAAATTGTTTCCGTCAAGTAAGCGCAGGTGTTCTGCGTAAGTTGTTGCCTTCAAACAAGTTTCCGTATACTCTGATTGTCCGCTAGCGTCCACGCCAACGGCCCATACTCCAGATTACCCATCGACAACCGCTGATTGCTACCTAAATGTCGCAAACATCTGAAATACGGACTAGCTCTCCCGAGGGGGTTCGAGTTACATTCGGCCGCTTACAACGGTTGTGCAGAAAGGAGTTGCGGGAAATTCTTCGCGACCGGAGGACGATAGTCACTTTGGTTTTAATGCCACTGTTGGCCTACCCGTTGATCAGTATCGCATTTCAACGATTCGTCTTAACGGCAGCCGTAGGTGTCCAGCGCGATCACGTGCGGGTGATGACTCTCACCCTCGAAGAACGGGACAACCTCAGTTACGCGGTTCAGATTGGGGAAGGTGCGTGGTTAACACAGAATCGGCCAGCGGAACCGATCGACGCAAATGGTGTCGCAAATGGTGACTCAGGCAGCGATACGTCCGAACGAAACGGCAGCGGCAATGATGGCACCCACAAGGACGACAAGCGCCAGGACGGCAAGCGCCAGGACGACAAGCGCCAGGACGACGCTGCGAAATTATTGCCATCGCCGGACATACAATGGGCTCATGCCCAGAATCCGAAAGAGGTGAGTTTAGCTGAACTCGTCCGCGAGGGACGCGTCGACGTGGCCGTTGACTTGGCCCGGGGTTCACCTGGGAATCCGCTGATCTGTCAGTTTACCTATCGAATCGACTCGCCGATTGCCATTCGCACTGTGACGTATTTGAAGTCGCGAATTCGGGCGTTCAATCAGGTGGAAATGCAGAATCGTCTGCGTCACGCGGGCGAGTCCGGTGCGGTCGCTTTCTCCTTTGAAGAAAAAACGATTGGTGAGTCGGCGAGTGTCTCGATGTCTTTGCTGACGCTGTTACCGCTGATACTAGTGCTGATGACGGTTACTGGAGCCGTTTATCCAGCGATCGACCTGACGGCAGGCGAACGAGAGCGGGGCACATTGGAACTATTGATCGCGACACCGATGCCGCGCATTTATATATTGTTGGCGAAATATGTGGCCGTAATGGTGGTAGCTTTGTTGACGGCGACGATAAATCTGATGGCGATGACGGCGGCGGTATATTTCTCGGGACTGGGTCAGGCGTTGTTCCGCGACGGAGACCTCACACCGGCGACACTTGGGATCGTGGGGCTGCTGTTGTTGGTCTTCGCCTGCTTCTTCTCGGCTTTGTTGCTGGCCGTTACCAGCATTGCGAGGAGCTTTAAGGAAGCTCAGGCCTATCTAATCCCGCTCATGTTGTTTTCGATTTCGCCGGGGATGATCGCCTTGGTTCCTAATATCGAACTGACGTTGTCGCTGGCAATTGTTCCGCTGTTGAACATGGTCTTGTTGGCGCGAGACATGGTGGGCGGTGGAGCGCCACCACATCTTTTGGCATTGGCGATCGCTTCCACGGCGGTTTACACGGTTATCGCGCTTCACTTCGCGGCGATGAACTTTGGCCAGAACGTGATCAGCGATACTTCCGCCGACGGTTGGGCAAGGTTGTGGGGGAGTCGCAAGTCGGCGACGTCATTGCCAACGCTGTCGGTGGGAATCATCTTCGCGATATTGCTGTTTCACTTTCAATTCGTTTTGACGGGTGAGCTCGCTCGTTTGATTAAAGCTGGATATTCGGTCGTCGTTTTGGTGCCGCTAATGGGAGTAGGGACACTACTCTTGTTCGGAATACTACCAAGCATCTACGTGTTAATCATGAAGCATTCGTTCTTAGGTACTTTTCAATTGAAGCGTTTTCGCTGGCAGTATTTTCTTGGTGCCGCTTTGCTCGGATGCTCGCTGTGGTTGATTGAGCTGACAGTTCTTAGTGGCGCGAAGCTCATCGAGTTCAATGAGGAGCAGCAGGCCCAAGCGGTGGCAATGATTCAGAGCTGGCGGGAACTGCCCGCAGTTGTTGTCTTTATCGTCATTGCGATTTTGCCGGCGTTGTTCGAGGAACTCTTCTTTCGTGGATTCTTGCTTACTTCGATGCGTTCGGCGGGCAACTTGCGAGCCATCGTGTTGACTGCTGTTATCTTCGCCGGGTTTCATATCATTTCTGGTGGCCTGGTGCGCTTCATCCCAAGCATGTTTGTCGGGCTCATTCTGGGGTGGATCGCGATTCGATCCGGAAGCATTCTGCCTGGCATCGCATTGCATGTTGCTAACAACGGGATCCTCGCACTGCTGACCTATTATAGCGACGACTTAGTCGCAGCCGGTTGGATCGACGCGGATCTCGAGGGCATTCCAGTTCCGTGGCTTGTTGTGGGTTCGTTATTGGCCGTCGCGGGTTCTGCACTATGCGTCTTCGCGGCGCGAAAAGACGCCGAGAAGGCGTCTGAGAGTTAGGCGACTGAGAGTTAGGCGTCTGAGAGTTAGGCGACTGAGAGTTAGGCGACTGAGAATTGGGCGACTGAGAATTGGGCGACTGAGAATTGGGCGACTGAGAGTTAGGCGACTGAGAGTTAGGCGACTGAGAGTTAGGCGACTGAGAGTTAGGCGACTGAGAGTTAGGCGACTGAGAATTGGGCGACTGAGAATTGGGCGACTGAGAGTTAAACGCAAGCGACTGTTCCGAGCAGCCTAGCGTTGCGCGAATTTTCTGTTGGAAGCAGGTGGGACGT
>JBLHLE010000903.1:0-3915 GCA_047620805.1 Pirellulaceae bacterium | reverse complement strand
CGTGATGTGCATGGACGAGCAGCCGGTTCAACTGGTGAAGGACGTGAAGGTTCCCATGCCAGCTACAGCAGAACATGGAAAACGCATCGATTACGAATACGAACGTGCCGGAACAACGAATATTTTCATGTTCACAGAACCTCTCGCGGGATGGTGAGAGATTTCGGTTAGGGATCGAAAAACGAAAATTGACTGGGCGATCGAGATGGCAAGGTTACTAGAAGGCCGATACGCGTCTTGCGAAACAATCGTCCTCGTCTGCGACAACCTCAACACACACACGAAAGGCGCATTTTATGAGGCGTTCGAACCTGAGCGGGCTCGGCAGTTAGTGCGTCGCATTCAGTTCTGCTATACCCCGAAGCACGGCAGCTGGCTAAATGTTGCTGAGAACGAATTGAGCTCTGTAACACGGCAGTGTGTTTCAGGACAGAGGTTTGGTAGTTCAAAATCATTAGTGAAAGCGACCGACGCCTGGTCACAGGACGTCAACAACACCCAACGAGGTGTCGACTGGCAAATGAAAATCGACGATGCGCGTACGAAACTAAAATCGGTGTACCCGAAGATTAAGTAGGGCCAAAGCACTAGCCTGAAAGATGTAATAACTTAGCCACGGCCGAGGGACTCGCCGCAAGTGCTGGGCCGCGTTGCAGCATGTCACTGATGCGTTGGCAGCCCCATTCCGGGTGCGCCTCTTTCATCATCAGGATTGCGCGTTTGGTGACTTCCGAAAGCTGAATTCCTTTGCGCGGGCCTTTGGGTTTGTCCATTAAACCCTCGGGGCCAAATCGCTCGAACATCTGCTTCCATTTGTAGAGCGTATGTTTGGAGATCCCGATCAGTCCGGCGAAATCTTTGGCCGGTAGACCGCTTCGTCGCCAAGTGTCGAGCAGCAACAGGCGTTGCTCTGGGTTGTACGCCGCTCGAGCAGCGTGCTCCGGTTTTACCAGTTGTCGAGTTCGCCGACGTCGGACTGCCGGCGGCGCAACGATCTGTTCCAGCTCCACTTCAGGTTCTGCAGCCGCAGGTTCATCGCGCGAGTGTTCTTCAAGCTGTTGATGAGGATCATCCGGATCATCCCTATCCTCACCTGTGACCGATTCGTCGTAGTCATCTTTGCCGAACTCCTCTTCGCCGTAGTCATCTTCGTCATGGGAGTCTGTCACGTCCGATGCAGGAGACGGGACCACTGGAAGGATGCCGTCATTGATGTGACTGAACATTTGTTGACCAACATGGTTTTCTCGGTCAACGGCGAAGTCAACGACTTCAAGTTCGTCACCTTTCAGCGGCGGAACGTCCGAAAGTTTCTCCGCCTTGAGTGTCTCGAAAGACTTCTGGTCAGCGTCGCTTTGCTTCTTCTGGGGCCAATTCAAAGGGAACATTACTACCTCCTACCAGCATTAACGCTGGTGTAGAATATGAGGCATTTACTCGGGGTGTTTCTCTCTATTAAGCGGCAAGGTTATTCGCAAGGACGACGACTACTGCCGCGATAACAGAAGCGATCGGGTCCAAGGGCGAACTCGAATTCTCCATGTCCCAACAGGGGAAGGGGGACCAATGGCAAGCCGTCACTGAACTTTGCCAAATGAAATTGAGCGGCAGCTGGGTGGCCCATCTGATGCAACTGCGATGCCGCGCTTTCATCTCTGTGGTGGATACCACTCGAACAGAGGAAGCCGGTCTTGCTTCGATCTCCAAGTCGTTTCAGATCAATGTTCTCTTTGCCAAAGATCCAACCTTGCTCGCGTTAGTGATTACTGTCATTCGCCGCATTTCCTTGCATCTCCTCGCACGGCCTTGCAGTTTTGGCCTGTCTCTGCAAGTTAAATAATAGCGTAAGTTAAGGGCCGTACTGCTCTTATTGAGTCACCTGCCTACGGAACCGAAGGATCTTCACCATCAACATGACTCTTGTTCGAGGCCATGCGTTGGGAGGAAGCGATCTTGTCTTCCTTCCAACCGTTCTCTCCCGATAGCTCCACTCCACGTCCGTTTCCTGGTTCGCGGGTCCGGACACGAGCACCATCGCACGACACGGCAGCGATATCGAGAACAACGGTATCTTTGCCCTCAAGTGCGTCTGGAAATGCGTCTGACTCTTGAAGCTTAGCCAGTTCCAGGCCAACTTCTCTTGCCAGCCTTCGATTCGTGCTCCGAGAGACCTTGACGGCAATCACCGCTTCTATTGTTTTCTCGGCGCGTTCGAAGGAACGAATTTCCGCCGCAAGGTACACTGCAGCGCTCAGAATTCTTGGCGTGATGTCGCCAATATCCAACCCTGTCGCTGGTTTCTGAGGGAAAAAATACCACCGACATTTGTGGCAGCGAGCGACAGCCTCCATGATTTCCAAGGACCCAGGCTTGCTGGATCCCCCCGTTTTTTCGAGAGTACTCCACATTTGGAACTGCAGTGCGGACAGGATGCGGTTACCTCGCAATTGGCGATAATTTCGCATACTGCTCGTTCCTGCGCTCTTCGGCTAACCTGATTCCCTAGCTCAACAACCGCATCTTCAATAACGCTGAAATGTGGAGTCTGCTCGAAAACACCATCCACTGTTTGTTCCTCAACCATCAGTTCGGCTAGACGATTTAAAACATCCTTTTTTGCTTCTCACGGGATTGTCCAACGGCATCCATGCCTGCACCACCTAAGTGCACGAGTGTTGACTGGTCAAATGCGGACGCCACAGTTTAACAAACAATATCCAAATTCTCTTATTGACGTTTGAGGGGCAGTTTTCGCATCGCAAAAGCTGAACTGGTCCCTGCACGCACCCCCAGACCTGTTGGGGCTAGACGCGATTGGTTAAAATGCTTTAAGATTAGTAATTTTGTTGGCCGTAGTGAGTTTCTTTGCCCTGTAGAACTAAGGCCTACACTACATGAAAAGTACCACACTGCACCTTTATTGAAGGACGACTTAATGAAACATTTTCTTGCTTTGCGCCGTCTGATGACTTTCTCCGCGCTCCTAATTTCACTGACCGCCACCACGGCCGTTGCCCAGGACCTTTCCGACGCCGAGTTCGATCCGGTCGATGCAACTGTGTTCGATGCCCATGCCGTGGGCCTCGAAGAGAAACCTGTTCCAGGTCAGCCGAGGAAGGCGGCTTTGGTGAAGCCGGTTGGTACGTATCGTTCCGATTCGTTGGGGGGCGAGTTCATTGCCCAATGGATGCAAATCACAATCGGTGGGAACCAGAATGGCCAGTCCTTCTTGTTTTGGGGCGCTCGCGCCGTTTCTCTCGACAAAAAATCACCGTTGCGTGACCTGCAGGTTCGCTTTAATAATGGTCGTCCTGAACGTTTCCAAGTCGGCGACGTAGTGACCCGGCTCGATGATATCAAGATTAGCGGCGGCATGACCAAAAACCGTAAAGGTGTGTGGCAAATCGCCCAACTTGATGAGCACTACGGCCCCACCACCTTCCGCTGGATCAAAACCGGCCACTCGCATGTCAACGTGAGCAAGATTACGCTTTTAAACAACAAGCCCTCACGCCCCAATGGTGGCAACAGACCAGTACCGGTTGCTCCTTAATCGCCTGTCGATTCTCCACTATCGTGGCGAAAATATCGTGCCAAGCTTAAGGGCACCTCCTGACGGCACGGCACACAACGAATAGCGTTGTTGCTTTAAAATTGCATGCATGTTCAGCAGCCAGTTGAATTGATCAACTGGCTGCTGACGCGTCGTGGCTTGACCTGCGTTGCCCCTCATTGGCCCACCTAAGCTCTACCACCAAAGTACGTTCCCGATCGGGCGTAAGAGTTTTCTTGACAAGACAGTCTGCGGCCTACTCTTGTCCAAACTAAAGTCGGCCACTAGCCCTAACTTGAACGAGAATCCGACGGAGTGTTTTGGATTTGAGCCTGTATTTACAGGTTCAATTGGGTGTCAGG
>JBLHLE010000902.1:0-3918 GCA_047620805.1 Pirellulaceae bacterium | reverse complement strand
CCACATTGAATTCGGTTGTTCGCTGTTCCATGCCATGGATTGGTTTGCACCCGCCATTTCAAATCGAAGGCAGTTTTTGCGGCCAGCCGTCGTTTGCGAAACCCATAGCGAACCGTTCGCGCCGTTGTCAAATCGAAGCATCACAGATCCACAATCTTCGGTGTCGATGTCGACTGCTACGGTCGCTGCCTCACTCGCTGAATTGGGAGCTGAATTGGGAGCTGAATTGGGAGCTGAATTGGGAGCTGAATTGGGAGCTGAATTGGGGCCTGAATTGGGGCCTGAATTGGCCGACCCCGAGAATGTCTCGATTCCTCCAACGGGTCGTTGTCGCTGCGGATGGATGGTGCGTAGGTCGGCGCAAACGGCGACGATCTTGTGGCCTGAAATGAATTGAATCAGGTCCAGCCAATGGGTGCCGATATCGGCGACAGCTCGCAATTCGCCACCGTCTTCCGCGACGACTCGCCAATTAAAGTCGGTTTCGCGAAGCAGCCAATCTTGAACGTACGATCCCGTTACGTGGAGCAGTTCACCTAGCGAACCGTCATTTGCTCGCGCGGCCGCTTCGTGGCAAAGTGGGTAGAAGCGGATGTTATAGGCGACAGCGGCGGCCTTGCCACTTTCGGCGGCAAGGCGGACAAGTTCTTTCGATTCGGTCGAATTCATTGCCAGCGGTTTTTCGCAGACAACGTGCTTTCCTGCGCGAAGAACTGCAGCAGCTTGTTCAAAATGAAAACGATTCGGCGTTGCCAAATGAACGCAGTCCACGGAGTCATCGGCAAGTACTTCGTCTAACGAATCGTAGCCGCGTGGCAAGCCGTTTGTTTTCGCCGCAATCTTCGATTTTTCCGGCGTGGAACCAACCATCCCCGCTACCTGGACACCGGCCCGCTGCAGCCCTTCGACGTGCACGGGTCCGATAAAACCTGTCCCAACAACTACAGCCGTAAATCGATGTGCCATGTGATAAACCTGTTGAAAGATGCCTGCTGGAAGGCGTTCTGAATAAATGCTGTTTTCTACCGTTACCGCAACTTGCCTCGCGGTGGCGTTGCCGATTGAATCGGACCAAGTCGACTGTGAAATTCGTATTGGTCGCCGCGGTATAACGTGCGTTCCCACCAGAGGCTGGAGTTGTCTTCGAGAAAACCGACGGAGACGACTTCCAGAGCGGGAGTGCGGCTCGCTACGTCAAGCAGTTTCGCTTCGCGTTTGTTAAGTAGAACGGCGCGAATGATTTCATTTGCTCCCGAGATTCTCAGCCCGTACGTTTCCGTCCACGCCCGGTACAGTGATCCCTCGGCCTGTGTTTTGGTCAATTTGGGACACAGATCCCGCGAAATGAATCGGTGCTCCAGGATTACCGGGATGTTATTTGCTAGCCGAAGTCGTTCCAATTCCCACAGCGAGGTCGATTCCTCTAGCTGTAGCGCCGTGGCAATGATCTCGTCGATCTCGCAAGCGGTAGTTTTGGCGAACGAGAGAAGACGCGTGCCGGGGGATTTCCCTGCCGCTTTGGCCTTTTGCGTAAAGCTTACGAGCGACCGTACGTCGTAAGCGATAACATCCTGTCGAACGAATGTCCCCACACCGCGACGGAACTCCAGTAGTCCCTCCGAGACGAGGCTCGCCAGTGCTTTGTTGGCGGTTGCTCGGCTCACTTGGAACTGCTCGCTGATCTCGCGTTCGGTGGGAAAGCGATCGCCGCGTTGGTATTCGTTCGCTAGCGCTTCGCGCAACTTGTCGTTCAACTGCTGGTAAACGGGGCTGCGTTGTAAGTTGGTATCCATCTTCTCACATCGTTGACGTCGATTTGGGCGAGGTCTGCGGACGGCTCATATTGGACTAGTGGCTAGGCCAATATACGGATTGGCGTTTCAGCCGGCAAGAGGGGCTGTTCAGTCTCGTGGGACTATTTGCGCAGAGTGTGCGAAAACGCTCGTCTGCTGATTGGCCCGCGTGCAAAAACGGCTAGATTTGTCGTCGTTTGCTCCGCTTCTCCGATTGGAATGCCAATTGCATTTGCAATTGTTTGACGAACGAAATCCCGCCGTCTTGAAAATAATCGCTAAGGTGATTGAAGTGGCGAAGAAGACGGGGCGTAAGGTTGGCGTCTGTGGGCAATCGCCAAGCGATTATCCCGAATTCGTCGACCTCCTGGTCGAGCAAGGCATCGACAGTATTTCCTTAACTCCGGACGTGATAATCAAGACGACTCTAAATACTCTCGCAGCTGAACGAAGGATGAAGTAGACATGCCGCGAAAAGGAAAAGTCCGAATCGTTGTGCTTTCTGGCGGAACAGGGCGAACGGGAGAGCAAGTCTTGCGGTCGGCTTTGGCACAATTTGACGATCCGAATGTAGATATCGTAGTGAAGGCGAAAGTCCATACGGTCAAGGCTGCGTTGAGAGTAGTCGACTCGGCTGTCAAGCAAAAGGCAGTGCTCTGTCACACGCTCGTCGACCCCAAGGTGCGAGAGGCCGTCAACCGCGAGTGCCGTTTACGCGACCTAAATGTGGTAGACCTGCTCGGACCGACGTTGAACATTCTGACCGACCGCTTGAATGATGCTCCGCGAAACCAGCCCGGCCTTTCTCACGAATTGAACAAGGAGCAATTCGATCGAATGGATGCCGTGGACTACACGCTGGCTCACGACGATGGAACTCGTGTTCACGATTTGGCCGACGCGGACGTCGTCCTAGTGGGCGTTTCACGAGTTTCCAAGAGCGTCACTTGTTTCTACCTGGCGTCGCGCGGATTGAGAGCAGCGAATGTTCCAATTGACACCGTTCATTCCACTCCAGAAGTGTTGACGCAATTGGATCCCAACAAAGTTATCGGCCTCACCATGAATAGCGCTCGGTTGTGCTCGGTGCGGGAACGCAGGTTGGACCGAATTACGGATCGACACGTCAATGGTTATGCGGATACGCGGCAAGTCGCCACTGACCTGAATCACTCGCTACGACTGATGAGGAAATACGGTTGGCGGTATATCGACGTCTCTTACAAAGCGACGGAAGAGGTCGCCAGCGAGATCATTGAAATGCTGTCACCGGCGGCGGTCCTCGTGTAACCGACGGGGTATGTATTACTGACGCGTTGCCGATTCATTGGTAATAGGCGCGTCTTTGCATGGCATGAGCGTTTCGCGCGTGTTGGGTCTGGTGCTAGAAAAAGGCTTGAATTGGGAAGCAGTGGCAGGGTCAGCCAAGCTGGCCAAGCCACTCGATGGGACTGGCAGTCCAGTAGCCCAGCTGCGATTGCGTCACAGGGCGGTTCTCCACTTTGGCAGAAACTGACCCGTAGTCTTGCGATACGAATCGTATTGCTCGCCAAACTTCTCTTGCAGGTTGCGGTCTTCGGTAATGGTTCGAGGGACGAGCAATAGGAACGCTATGACACTGGTCAGCAGAATATACAAATTAGATGTGATGAGTGTTACCGCTATCAAGTCCAACGCGAACGACGAGTACATAGGATGTCGCATTGAGCGGTAGGGGCCGTTTGTGATCAAGTGGTGGTCCTGTCGAGTTTCGACGGTAGTGGAATAGTTGCCACCGAGGGTATTAAAGGTCCATACCTTAAGTAAAGTGGAAAGTCCGCCCAGAGCGATGCCGAGCCAGCGGGCCCAAATGGGAATTGGCAACAGCGACCAGTTCATCCAATTTGGCTCAAATATCCAAACAATGACGCCGGCGAAAACGGCGAAAACCGCTAATCGCAGACCGAGGAAAATTGGCCACCCTTCGGCTCCGCGGTTTAATTCTTCACCGGTCCGAGCGCGGCGGACATAGAATCTCGCAACAGCGGATGCGCCGATGAAGCCCGCGATGAGCAGGAACCGAATTGCTGTCACTTGGTCGACCATCACGGAGCTCCCAGGCACGAACGGATAAGGGCTTCCTGTT
>JBLHLE010000901.1:0-3918 GCA_047620805.1 Pirellulaceae bacterium | reverse complement strand
TCATCGATTTGGATAAAGGGGAGTCGATCGATACCGTTCCAATTAACTCTCCGACAGGAGTGACCCCAGCCGTCCGCGGCGATCACGTCTTCTTTGGTACGGAGGGCGGGCAGTTCTTCTGTATCGACTGGAAAAAGGCCAAAGTCGTTTGGTCATATCAACTGGCAACCGGCGGGCAAGCGTTTCGGAGTTCCGCTGCTGTAACCGGTGAGTTGGCGATTGTTGGTGCTCGTGATAGACGCGTCTATGCATTCAAGCAAGGAACCGGTGCCGTCGCTTGGCAATTGCCAACGAAGGGCAAAGTCGACTCGTCGCCCGTAGTGGTCGGCGGGCGGGCGTTCGTCGGATCCAGCGACGGCCATGTATACGCGATCGATCTGAATAATGGTAAAATCTCGTGGGACTACGAAGCGGGTGGCAGCTTCACTGGTTCAGCGGCCGTCGCCAGCAATCGATTAGTGATCGCCAACGACGACGGTATTGTTTATTGCTTTGGTCCGAAAGCGAAAGGTTCCTAAGAAAGCTGATGTCTAGCGATTCAAAAACGGAAGTTGGCAGTTACTTTATTTCGAACTATCCACCATTCTCGCAATGGTCGAAGGATGGTCTGGACGAAGTTGTAAAGGCGTTAGCGGCGCCTCCGGAAGATGTCCCGTTGGGGCTCTACATGCATATTCCGTTCTGTCGCAAGCGATGCAAGTTTTGCTACTTCAAAGTACTTACCGACAATAAAGCCAGCGATATCGAAACCTATGTTTCGGCTTTGTCGCGCGAAATCGAGTTGGTTAGCCAACAGCCGGCCATGGGCGACCGTCCTTTCCGTTTCGTTTACTTTGGTGGCGGGACTCCTTCGTTCTTAAGCGTCAAGCAATTGACCGCGTTGGTCAACCGTTTGCGTGCCAGTATCAATTGGGACAAAGCGGAGGAAGTGACGTTTGAGTGCGAGCCGGGAACTCTTTCGGAGCCGAAAGTAAAGGCACTCGCCGACCTCGGCGTGACCCGCCTCAGCCTGGGTGTTGAAAATTACAGCGACGCGATTCTCGAGGAAAATGGTCGCGCTCATCTTTCCGGCGAAACCAACAAAGCTTGGGAATGGATTCGAGCAGCAGGTTTTCCCAATGTTAACATCGACCTCATCTCCGGAATGGTAGGTGAGACGTGGGACAACTGGAAAGATTGCATTCGCAAAGCGATCGACATGTCGCCGGAGAGTATCACGATTTATCAAATGGAATTGCCGTTCAACACGGTTTACTCCAAAGATCTGCTTGGCAATGATATCGAGACGGCAGTCGCGGATTGGCCTACCAAACGAGCGTGGGTCGAATACGCGTTCGACGAATTTAAGACGGCGGGATACAGCGTTTCGAGTGCGTACACGGTTGTTAAAGATCCCAGCAAAGTCAACTTTAGCTACCGGGATAATTTGTGGAGTGGCTCGGATCTGTTGGCCACGGGCATTGCAAGTTTCGGTCACATTTCGGGCGTTCACTATCAGAACCTTCCCGAATGGAACGACTATATTAACTCGCTGCTCGAAGACGGCGCGTTGCCATTGGGTCGAGCAATGCGTCCAACTACGCATCAGTCTTTGATTCGTGAAATGATCCTACAACTAAAGCGAGGTTATTTGGACGTCGCTTACTTCCAGAATAAATATTCCGTCGACATCATCGATGAGTGGCGGGCTCAATGGCAGCGATACGCCGACGACGGCATGTTGTCATTTACCGACGCACGCGTGGAGCTGACGACGGCTGGCTTGTTGCGAGTGGATGGATTGTTGCCAGCGTTCTTCGAAGCAGAGCACCAGGGGGTTCGCTACACATGAGCGACGACTTGGTGTTCATGATGGGCGAGTTTGAGGCCAAGTTTCCCAAGGATCGGCAGTACGCCAAGAACCACATGTGGGGACAGACTCAGCTCGATGGAATGGTCCGCTTCGGTTTCACTGCCTACGCCGTTCGGTTGTTACAGGACGTTTATTTCCTGGACTGGACGGTCGATGCTGGCGGCACTTTAACCCTACGGCAAGAGATCGGAGCAATTGAAAGCAAAAAGGCCGAAAGCGATTTGTTCTCGCCGATTGCCGGTCAATTGATCCAGTTTAACGAACAGTTGCTATCCGACCCTTCCGGGATTAATGTCGATAAGTACGGCGAAGGGTGGTTGTTCGATATCCAAGGCGATAGCGACGACTTGATGACAACAGAGCAATACCTTGAGCACTTGGTCGGAGTTTGGGAGATAACTCAACGGACCATCAAGGGACAGATGAACCAGTAACAGGACCGCTCAGATTCTGCAACCCTTACGCCCGGCGACGAGTCGCCGAGAGCAAGCAGTCGGCGACGGTCGTCACCAGGAAATCGATCCGCCAGTCGGTGTCGAAAGCAACATCATGAATTCAAGAATACTGACTATTATTTCGCGCGGCCAAAGTGAGAATCCGGTCAAGCGGCAGCTCGAATCGGACCTTGGCGATGCGCTGGAGAAGTTGGACGGATCGCGGACAGTGATCATTCCCAACTTGTACGACTTGCCGATCGGTGGCGATGTCGTTCAAGCGATCCGCGCCTGGGATGGACCGATTGTGGTTTACGCTTGGATGTTCGAACGCGCTGCGCGTTGGGTGCTCGATCGCAATGGAGTTTCTGGCCACGAAGGCGAGGTGCTTTTGAAGCCGGATGACGATGACGACGAAGAAGACGAAGTCGTTGACGAGAGCGATGAGGAAAAAGAACGAGTCATCGACGATCGCAAGTTGCCGAACCGTCGAATCTATTGCGTCAATTTCAAGGACGCTCAGAGCGCTGGTCCGTTCGTAGAAGAATTCCAGCGAATTTCCAAAGTGTCCAGCGAAGATGAACTCCACGCTTGGCTCGATCGAGATGTTCCGCTGCAACAAATGCAGCGCTACCTGCAGCCGACGAATGACACGGCTCTCGATACGAATGCGGAAGCCGAAAGTGTTCAAGTACCGATTCTGAAGTTTGACGAGTCGCCCGGGCGGAGGTGGTATCCCGTCATTGACTTCGGTCGCTGCACGAATTGCATGGAATGCATCGACTTTTGTTTGTTCGGTGTCTATGGCGTCGATACGATCGATACGATCTTGGTTGAACAACCCGATAACTGTCGCAAGGGATGCCCGGCCTGTAGTCGCGTTTGTCCCGAGAATGCGATTATGTTTCCACAACATAAGACGCCCGCGATTGCCGGCGCCAACGTGGAGGCGGGCGGACTGAAGATCGACCTGTCGCGATTGTTTGGTGCTCCCGATGAAGATGCCACGACGATTGCAGCGAGAGAACGTGACGAACAGCTCGTTATGGTCGGTCGCGATGTTGTCGGATTGAGCGTCGGGATCCCCAAACGCCAGTCCGATAAATCCGCAGAGCCTAAAGATGAGCTCGACAGCTTGATCGACGGCTTGGATGAACTCGATCTATAGTTGAGTTGTTACCTCCGCAGCGCAGGTCAGGGGAGGTAACAGGCTCATCAATCATCAATTCATTTCCGGCGAGAGATGTTGGGACCTGCGACGACTCACACTTCCAGAACCCCACCCGCCGCTGAGACGTCGACCTCCCCTTCTCATATCGTTTCTAGACTGCCGATAAGTCGACAGTCTAGAAACGATATGAGTGGGGAGGTAACTCACGTTAAAGAACGCAATTTCGGCGGAGCGAAAGGCGACGATAAAACACCAAATCGTTGCTCATTGATGAGCTAGCGACCTTCTTTTCTGGTCCAATCGTCGTAGAATGTGTGCATGTCAACTGCCAGGGAGAAGACGCCGGCGGAACAGTTGATGACGCCGGTACAATTTGTCAGAGGAGTCGGACCGCAACGAGCTGAGATGCTCGAACGACTGAAACTGCGCACTGCTCGCGACATACTCTTCTTCTTTCCTCG
>JBLHLE010000900.1:0-3918 GCA_047620805.1 Pirellulaceae bacterium | reverse complement strand
ATGACTTGGGGTAAGAAAATTGAAGCGCCGGCTGCTGCTCAATTACGGATTGCTCCGGAAACTTCAGAAACGGCTGGAACTTCAGAAACGGCTGGAACTTCAGAAACGGCTGGAACTTCAGAAACGGCTGGAACTTCAGAATCAGCTGGAACTCCGGAAGCGTTTCGAAATTCTCCAGAACTTGCGGCGGATGCAACGCCCGTTCAACAGACTCGTCGACGGGCAGCTTAGCGATCCATCGTCGCGGTTTTGTCTTGACCGCTGGCAGCTTCTCGGTATACTCCGCCCGCTTTGCTCTCGCGGCTTCGTCGTCGAAATTAAGCGAAAAGTCACCCTCGGAAGGATACCACGATGCCCGAGCAACTGTTTGTCGACATTCACTGCCACTTACTCCCTGGCATTGATGATGGTGCCAAGACGTGGAACGACACTCTAACCATGGCGAAGATGGCGGTGGACGATGGAATTCGAACCATTATCGTAACGCCTCATCAGTTGGGAGCTTTCGGGCATAATACTGGCGACATCATTCGCGAAAGGACAGCGGAAGTCCAACGAGTGCTCAACGAGCATAACATCCCCTTAACAATTGCGCCCGGCGGCGACGTCCGCATTCAGCCGGAAATGATTGCCAAGCTGCAGACAGGCGAAGTCATGTCGTTGGCAGACAAGCGAAAACATGTTTTATTGGAATTACCCCACGAACTCTACTTCCCTCTGGGCGACGTCCTAAACTCTCTCAAGAAAATCGGCATGGACGGAATCCTGTCTCATCCGGAACGCAATCAAGGAATCCTCAAAGACCGCGGAGTCTTGGAACCATTGGTTAAGTCGGGCTGTCTGATGCAGGTCACGGCGGGAAGCGTCATGGGCACGTTTGGAGCGAACTGCCAAGAACTTGCCGAGTGGATGTTGAAGCGTCACTTAGTTCACTTTATTGCAACGGATGCACATGGCACGAAATCTCGGCGGCCACTAATTCACCGAGCATATCAACGCGTCGCGGATATCGTCGGCGGTGAAATCGCGACACAGATTTGTTGCGACAATCCCGCTCGCGTTGCCGCGGGTAAGCCCGTGGAAATCATGCCGGTAAAACCCGCGCCCAAGCAGAGCGCGTTTGCCAGACTTTTTTCTTGGTCCAAATCGGCCTAGCTATTCAGAATAAAAAACGAAGAGTGACTTGCCTCCGATTTGACGAAATGCCCGCCTTCTATAATCCGCACTAGAGCCCCAACGGAATTGGCAACGTGAAGCGACCGCAACGCCCCTTACAGCATCAACTCTTTCTTCGAAGACTCCTCCTGCCAGCGATCGCGCTGCTGGTAAATCTCGGGGGCGGTTTGTCCTGCAATGCCGACTGGGCAGACGAGCGCATCGCCAGTCCATTCGTAATTCACTCCGATTTCTCGCTGCAAGCGTACGCTTCGCTCATCGACCAAATGGGGGAACTGCGAAAAGACATTGTAGAAGCTCTTTCGATCCAGCAGCCGCAGGAAGAAATCCACGTCTTCTTATTTCGAGAAAAGAATACTTACAAGAAGTATATGAGTCACTATTTCCCGACGGTGCCGAAACGCCGAGCGCTCTACATTAAAGCTCGTGGCCCCGGTATGGTGTTTGCCTACCACAGTTCCGAACTCGATGTAGATGTTCGACATGAAAGTACTCATGCGCTGCTACATGCGGCGCTGCCGGTGGTTCCGCTTTGGCTTGACGAAGGCTTGGCGGAATACTTCGAAGTCCCCAAAGAAAAACGCGCTGCAGAAAATCCGCACCACTCATTTATCAAGTGGGGAGCACGCTTTGGCCACGTGCCAAGTCTGACAAAACTGGAAGAATTCGGCGATCTTCGCGATATGGGCAAAAGCGAATATCGAGCAGCCTGGGCGTGGACTCATTTCATGCTTCACGGCCCCGAAGCAGCGCGAAACGAATTCATTCGCTACCTGCAGGATCTGGAAGCCTCCGTACCGCCCGGAATATTGAGTCAAAGACTTAGACGGCGTATTCCAGACCTGGATAAACAATTCGCCAACCACTTCAAGGCTTGGGGCAATTAATCCTAATCTGAGTGGACCTTGCGATCGTTCATCGATCGCGAATTTGAAGATCACACTGACCGCAGTTAATTGTCGTGTCACGAGTGCTCAAAACTGGTCGCCACTGATACTATGCGGCTCGAACCCGAGATGGTTCAATAGAGTGGTCGTTTGTACGACAATAACCGTATTTCTTGGCAAGCCAGCCACCGATGAGCCAAATGAGGCGTTCTTCGGACTTGGTCAGTTTCATTTTCCAATCTTCGTCGAGTCGTAACGAAATTGACTTACTCATCCGTACGCGGTTTCCGGCGACAACATTTCCCACTTCTAATTCGCTTCCCATCAGAATCTTCGACTGTAGCGGCGACATATCACATTCCAGTAATTGTCCAACTTCATCGAGTGCCTTGGTTGGATTCGTCGCAAAAACTTCGTAGCGCATTCCAAGAGAATATTGTACCTGACGACGAACCCAGCTCGACTGTAAATTGGTGATCGTCCACAGCAGAGCCGTCTTTTTTACTGGGATTCCGTGAAATTCTTTCGTCAACCCTTTCGAGATGTCCTTGCTAAACTGTTTTCTCTGCGACCAACAAACTCCGCGCGGATCGCGAATCAGATGTATGAACCGAACATCCAGACCGTCAACCAGAGAAAGAGCGTAACCACGGAAGGGGTTTTTCGAGGCATCAAGTACGACATCGTTGCCAGAGACATCGCGAATCGCTCGGAACAACTGGTAACTGGCTTCGGAATACGCGAGGAATTTAGGATCGGAGTGACGTCGAGCGAGTCGACGCAGCCGTCGAAAACGTTCGTAACGATCCTGAAGTTGAATGTACTGTTCCAGTTCTACCTTTGACCGACGCTCCCATAACTTGCGGACGTCACTCCAGATCTTCACGCTCTCAATCGACTCGCCTGACGAATCAAGCCAACCTTCTCTCCATCCGTGGCTCGCCAATTGATTCAATTCGCCAAAGCCACCTATTTGTGGATGATTGTCCATCGCAATGTTGAAGATCGTGGAACCGCTCCGTCCGGTTCCCATGACGTATAAAACCGTTACCTTTTCGCGATCAACCGATGCCGTCATGCGAAAATCCTTAAGTCAAAACACAGAAAGCCTATTCACCCCAGAGCGAAAGCCGGGCGGGCGTTTATAGGGAAAATTGCACGTTCACAGCAAGTGCATTTGAGTGTGCTAGCGGACCAGCAAACTAGGCTCATTTGTTGGTAATCCGCCTATGTTTGTCGGATTGCCTCCACCAATCAACCAATTGACCCGCTGATAGCTGGGAGTTATCGTTGGGGACTTATCACCTCTGAGCGAAATAACGGTGAGCAATTCCCCTATCAAGTAAGGCATCCCCGACGTGAAATACGCGTCTATCGGTCCCATCGCAGTTCATTTGCCAGCTCGCGTCGAAACCAACGAGCAGTTGCAAGCTGAATTCCCCAATTGGGACATGGACCTTATTTTGTCAAAGACTGGAATCGCCGCCCGCCACATTGCAGAACCTTCTGAGTGTTCGTCCGATTTAGCTGTTGCCGCTGCCGAAAAGTTGTTCACAGAACAGCAGATCGATCGCGAAAGCATCGATTTTTTGCTCCTCTGTACGCAGACTCCCGATTATCCGCTGCCGACGACGGCCTGCTTGCTGCAACAACGACTGGACTTACCCACCAGTTGCGGCGCCCTTGATTTTAACCTCGGATGTTCCGGTTTTGTTTACGGGTTAGCGATAGCCGATGGGCTAATTCGCAGCGGAGTGGCGAAGCGAGTTTTGCTAATTACCGCCGAAACTTACTCCAAATTCATCGATCCCACGGATCGCAGCTTGCGGACGATCTTTGGCGACGGTGCCGCGGC
>JBLHLE010000899.1:0-3918 GCA_047620805.1 Pirellulaceae bacterium | reverse complement strand
TCTGAAACTCCTTCGGTTTACGCGACGTCGGAAACCGTCGTTGCAATCTGTGTCACGGTGCTCAACGGTTTGGCCGTCTTCTTCATCCACAATCTGCGCGCGATTCAAGCAACAGTTGGACTGATGTGCGGAGCTTTTATTTTGGTCCTGGCCTCTGCCTATCTACAGTCGGCGGAGTGGATCACGCCGTTTGGATTTATGGTGGCGTGTGGCGTGGGCTTGTACGTGCCGTACGTTGCATTTCACACGACGGTGTTTGAGCGAATCATTTCAGCGTCGCGCCATCCCAGTAATCTCGGGTTCTTGATGTACGTTGCCGATGCGATGGGTTACCTAGGCTATGCCTTGGTGTTGGTGCTAAAATCGGCGAGCTTTTCGCCAGGGGAAGTGTTACCATTCTTCCGAGTTTCGTTGATCGTGGTGGCTGCGATTTCCGCCGTCAGCTTGCTGGCCGCGTTATTGTATTTTCAAATTGTGCTTTCGCGGGAAGCGGAATTTGTCGACGGCAAAGACCCTGCCCCCACCGCGGAGTGATAAACTAATTCGATCGTCAACCACGAAGGAGTGACCTTGTCGGAAAATCGAATGCTGCGACCCAGATCTGATTCGTGTCTCGCTGCACTTTTTCACCAGGCCGGAGAGCCCCTGCGGTTGCAGGAAGTTGCGATCCCGAAAGTGGAGTCGGGCGAAGCGCTAGTTCGCGTTGATTGCTGTACGATCTGCGGAAGTGATCTGCATACGATTACGGGTGCCAGAACCGAACCGACACCTTCCATTCTGGGCCACGAGATTTTGGGCACCGTCTGCGAAATCGGTGACTCGCCTCTCGTCGATATTTCGGGAAAGACAATCGAGCCAGGGGACCGAGTGACATGGTCGACGTGTATCTCTTGTGGAGAATGTGACCGCTGCAGTCGGGGCCTGCCACAGAAGTGTCGCCAAGTTGCAAAGTATGGACACGAAGTCGCCGAGGGTCGATATGCACTCAGTGGTGGTTTGGCGGAGTACGTTTTGTTGCGGACTGGTTCGGCCATCGCCAAAGTGCCGGACGGCGTTCCCGATGAGGTGATTTGTCCAGTTAATTGTGCGACGGCGACCGTTGCAGCGGCGTTGCGAACAGCTGGCTCGTATCGCGGAAAACGGATACTCGTCATGGGCGCTGGAATGTTAGGACTCACCGCCTCCGCCATGGCAAAGTCAGGAGGAGCCGCCGGAATAGCGGTGTGCGATGTGAACTCGCATCGTCTCGATTTTGCGGAAAGATTCGGTGCCGACCAATTATTTCACTGCAGCGACGATTCCGCAGAGTTTCAAAATCAAATGAAACGATTCGCCGTAGATAATTCGTTCGACGTCATTCTCGAACTTTCCGGCTCGCCCAACGCTGTCGAGTGCGCCTGTTTGCTCGCCGATATTGGTGCCTCGATCGTGCTGGTCGGCTCGGTCATGCCTACTCGTCTGGTGAGCCTCGAGCCGGAGCGAATTGTGCGCAATTGGCTTAGTATTCAAGGTGTCCACAACTACGCTCCGCAAGATCTGGAAACCGCAATCGCCTTTCTCGCTGCTTCGCACGGGAGCTACCCATTTGCAGATTTGGTCGAGGAAACATTTTCCCTTTCCGAGGTGAACGCCGCCATCGATTTTGCCTTAATCAACCGCCCTATCCGCGTAGCCGTGAGACCATAGTGGGCTATCGGTTCTCTTCGCTCTTTTCCCCACTGCCATGCCGACCGCGACGGATCATGATTGATAAGTATCGACTATCAATTGCTAACAGCTAACAGCTAACAGCTAACAGCTAACAGCTAAGGGCTAACAGCTAACAGCTAACAGCTAACAGCTAACAGCTAAATCGGCAATCGATAGAATCGACATGACCCGTCTGATCCGATCGGAGCGCACGGGCCCAAAGTTTAGCTAAGTTCCTATTGGGCAAGGGCTGAGATGAAGGGTGGGTGAACTTTACGTGAATCTACCGTTGTCGGCGGGAACAGACGGTTTACTTTTTCGCCCGCTGATTTTATGGCGATTGAATAGTTAAGAACTGAAGTGGTGCCCACGTTTTTATTGACGAAACAGACGTTCGATGAAAGAATGGAGGCAGGTAAACTCTTCAAGCTATTCAGCTTTGTACCTCAACGAAATTGCCGACAAATGAATTCTTTGCGTGTTTACACATTCGTTTTCGCGTGCTGTTTGCTCTCCGGATGTGAACAGAGCGTCGAAGAAGTCGAACTGCCGCCCGCTCGAGAAAATCTCGAAGTGCTAGGTAGCGGCTACTCTGCTTACGTGGTTGAGATGGGCCGCGCTCCCAGTTCGTTGGAGAGTTTGAAACCGATTCTCGAGCAATGGGGAGAGGATTCGCAGTCGATTGGAACTTCGCCTCGAGATAGCCAAGAGTACGTCGTGGTATGGGGGGTCGACTTGGCGAATGTTGAGATACGTGAGGATTCCACACCTATTATCGCCTACGAAAAAACGGGTGATGGAAAAGGGAATCGCTTCGTAACCAATGGACGCGAGACATACGAAGTTTCAGATGAAGACTTCCGCTCTCTATATTTTCCAGCTGGATACACACCGTAATCCGCACCGGAACCAAGCATCAAATTTGGAAGAGTAGAATAATGAAACTTGCCAAACGGACTGGTTTTACGCTTGTTGAATTGTTGGTTGTCATTGCGATTATCGGCATTCTGGTAGCTTTGTTACTTCCAGCTGTGCAGGCTACCCGCGAATCGGCGCGGCGGGCGGAATGCGCCAATAACTTAAAGCAGATGTCGTTGGCGTTTCACAATCACCACGATACTTTGCGAGCTTTCCCGTCGGGCGGCACGTTCTGGCACGACACTCAACGCGTGATGCAAAATGTCACTGCGGCCAACCCAGGTACCCCGGCGAATTTCGAGCGTCAATCGTGGGGGTGGCATTACCAAATCTTGCCGTACATGGAACAACAAGATCTGTGGCAGGCGCCGGAAGACATTCAAATTGGCGCAATGGAAGTGAAGGCATTCACCTGCCCAACAACAAGCCGTGGCCGGTTTCGTAAATACCCGTACCGCCAAGCTGGTGCAGCTTCGGGGACGAAACGGGTCATGTCGGACTACGCTGGAAATGGTGGGTCTTGGGGCAGCTGGCAAGGGTTGGGTGAAAGCCACAACGCGCTGGACGGACCAATTGTTCCGTCCACTTATCGAGGCGCGACCGGAGGCAGCGGCGGCAGTGGTATTCGCCGGAATCTACGGGACATCACCGATGGCACCAGCAGCACATTATTGATTGGCGAGAAATGGTTAACACTGGGAGCATTTAACGGCTCGTCCTGTAACGACGATCAGGGCTGGGTCGACGGGTGGGACAACGACACGATTTGTTTCTCGCGCGGTCATGCCGCCGGAAACTCGATTCGACCTCCGCGTACTATCGGCAAGGACTATAGCACCAGCTGCGGACTCTACTTCGGCTCGTCGCATCATGTCATGATGACCTGCTTGTCAGACGGATCTACGAGGTCTGTCAACTTTGATGTCGATCCCGAATCCTGGGATCGCTTCTGTAACGCCACCGACGGCGAGGCACTAGGTGAACTCTAACTGCGCTTCGCGCAGATAGAATCGCTCGCCTATGTTTCTGGTCCCACATAACGCAGGACAAGCTTCTCCTTCAAGTTTCCCAGCGTTAAAGGAAGGCGTAACCTTTTTATTTCAATCGCCAGCGCTTCCTCGCCGGCTCTGAATTTTAAACGACGATAGCACGTGAACTTGTTTTCATTCGCCGCGTACAAATGAGGCATCGCGACTTAATTGAGTGTCCGCGTTCGCTAGCATCGCCAGGGAAAACCCATGGAATGCGAACAAGTACGTTTGGAAACGCCAAAATCAATCTGTCGCGAAGATTGCCCACTGCTTGGGAACT
>JBLHLE010000898.1:0-3924 GCA_047620805.1 Pirellulaceae bacterium | reverse complement strand
TTTTGTCATAAGTTCACCGTTTTGGACTTCGCCACAAGTCCTCTCAACAAAGGAATTCTGGCGAATCCCACTACATCGTAATCGTTGAGGTCGCGTTGTTACAACCTGCGTCGGCGTGAAACGCCGAAGCAGGTTATGGGCCTAATGCTCTTTTTCGGGGGTTGTGCAAAGAACCCCAATATCGGCAAATGACTGACAAGGAAAAACGAGACGCCAAAAAACAAATCACCGAAATACTGAACGATCTGGAGGAATTTGACCCCGGAGATCCGGAACGCGAAGGTGCGGAAAATCGTGCGGAAAATCGTGCGGAACTGTAATAATGCAACTACCGAACGCCCGATAATCGGGTAGCCGGCCCCATCACTGGGACCGGCCCCCACACCACCTGACATGCGGGTCCGCATCGGGCGGTTCGACCTAGTGGAGCAAGCTGGCTCCAGAGCGTTTTCATGCTTAACAGCCCTTGTTCTGCGAGCCACGCGTTGGTCAGTCCGACGCCACTGGCGATTGTCTTGGACATGTGCCAGTAGCCTTTCCGACTGCGCGCGTGGCGTATTGCTGGACGAATCGGCACGCTGAGTCGTATGAGTTCTCGCCGACGTTTCCAGGGGCGACGCCATTGTTTCCAATTGCACATGCGAATGCGACGACGAAGCCATTGATCTAGTTTGGATCCAGTCGGGGAATTCGTGAATCGTGGTCGATGCGTTGGTCACCGACATCTGCGTCCTTCGCGATTGGGATGACTGTTGCGTCAACGATCAATTCGATCTCGAATTCGTGATTGATACTGAGTCATCCAATGTTGTTAAAATCATGCACTGCTTGTGGGTATACTTTGGATACCGCTGGTAACATTCGTGAGCGCCCCGTAAACTATCGTATTGCCAGCCGAGTCCGAGTTGGTCAGAGCAGGCGCGTTGGTCAGAGCAGGCGCGTTGGTCAGAGCAGGCGCGAGCGAAGACGCCAGGGAACCAGTCGTTGCACGAGAGGCGGGCTTGTGTGCGGATTTGAAATGGACAGTCCACGGTCTTGCCCCCGTGAACTCTTACGTAATCCGACGTAATCAGGCTAGGCTCGGCTCGGCTCGGCCCGGCTAAAGGAGAGAAGCGTTGGTCCGTTTAAATTTCACGTCTCGATTCAGATTCTCCCTGCGGACGGTGCTGGTCTTGTTTACAGTTACAGGCTGCGTTCTTGCGTTGTACGTCAAAGCGCGGGCTTTAAAAATGCGTGAGATGTCTGCGATAGAACGCATGCCTGCGCAATATGGCCACCCGACGCCGACTGGAGACCTTTGCTCATGGCCCTTGTCAATGGTTCTTGGCGCTGACTTTTTTCAGCACGTCCGCTCATTGCAAGTGTGGTCGTATGACTCCGAGGCATGCAAACTGATTGCGGATTTCCCTTATCTTGAACGCATCCACATTCGAGTTGACAAGACTTTTGGACCTCGACTGTCAAACGCCGATCTCGCATATTGCAAGTCACTAACATACCTCGATGAATTGTATATCGAAGGCAGCTGCTTTGACGATTCGGCGTTGCGCCACTTCTCGCAATGTCGCCCCAGCCGAGTCGTATTGAGATTCATGCGTGTTAACGGTTCGGGCTTGCGATATCTCAATGCCACTGAAGTTGAAACGCTCAGCCTTTATCGGATACCGTTAACCGACGATGGTATGCAAAGCCTGAAAGCCTTTCACAACCTCAAAAATCTTGAGATTCAGGGAGGAGACATCACGACCAGCGGAATGAGATCGCTCTCCGAGTTGCATAGTCTAGAGATGATCTCGTTGACGAATGTCAATATTGGCAACGCTGGCTTGGGCTACCTCCCTCGAACCATCCGGCAGTTGTCCCTTCGCGAAGTTTCGCTGACGGACGACGCGATAGATCAATTGGCTGGTACGAATCTTGAACAATTGGTGCTTCTAGATACCCAAATAACGGCTGCTGGAATCAACCGACTTCGCACCTTGTTGCCGAACTGCAAATTCAGGATATCACCTAACCCCGGAGTGGACAGCACCACTTCGGGTTTTGATCTGCGGAGCCATTTCCGCGCATACCCTCGATGATTTGATAGACTGGCGCTGTGCCCAAACACACTCAGTGCCCAAATACACTCAGTGCCCAAATACACTCAGTGCCCAAATACACTCAGTGCCCAAACACACTCTGTGCCCAAACACACTCAGTGCCCAAACACACTCAGTGCCCAAACAATCGGGCAAGGGCCACCGACGCGGTGGCTAGTGCAAACTGATAGCATAGACTTTATCCACGACCCGATTATCGCAAACATTGTCTGGTTGAAACATGTTCCATCGGTTGTTCCTCTTGTTGATGCTTCTGCTTTCCGGTTGTGGTTTACCTGACTACGATCCATCGGAAGACGAACACGTTGGAGAGGCCGCACGTTCTGAATTCTCGCTCTGCGATGAGGCCAAACTTCCCGCCACAATCTCCGACGAATGGGTTTTTGACGGCGGCAGTTCTAACGGGATGATCTACTACCTATCGTTCAAATGCGAATCGACTGAAGATTGCTGGACTGCCCTTGATGCGTTTCGTGCTCCTGACAGAGCCGAATTCACAATTGGCGTCAAAACAGGATTTGCCGTAAATAAGTACGGCCCGAATTTCTATTGGCCAGATTTTGACAATCCGAAATGGAATGTCGCATCAATCACGAACGGTGTATTCTATGAAACGGCTCGGGACGATCGTGGTATGGACTTCTGGGCCATCGATCTCGACGATTTGCGAGTTTACTTTCATCATGAATCTGGTGGGTTCCCCGACGACCCGCCGACGAAACGGCATCGCTGAAATTCGCCAGATAACCAATCGGTGGACCGAGTCGCCGATGGAAAGCCATTGGGTCTGATATTCGGTGCCGACGGCATCGCCGCAATCATGTTCTGCGGTGTTTCCATCTCAATTCAAAAGTCCAAGACGCGATAGCGATGAGGCGAAGGGTACGCACCAGTCACCTCACCACTCAGTTTGCTTTGGAGCCCTTTGTCCCCTACGATGTTCAATTGAAAATGACGGTTTACACCGTCGCAATACTTTTGATTGAGGCCTTGGGCCTGGAGTCTATCCCGTACTACGTCAAGCAATCCAATCGAGTCTCGCTGACGGTTTCAAGAACCAGCGAGACTACGGAGTGAGCAACGATGACGATCGAAAACCGAATTCTCACCAACTTCACCATGACGGCGACTCGGACAATCTGCCTGATCGTCAACCTCTGTCTGATGACCCAAACGGTGATGGCAGAGAAGCCGTTGGATTTGCTGTTGCGAGGCGGAACGATTGTCGATGGGACTGGCAACGCCTGGTTCAAAGGCGACGTAGGAATTCGCGGTGACCGGATCGCGCGAATAGCTCGCCATATCGACGAGCCCGCTACGCGCGAAATCGATGCCGCGAATCTCGTGGTCGCCCCGGGCTTCATTGATATTCACTCGCACTCGGATTACCTGCTCCTGGAAGATGGCAACGCCCGCAGCAAGATTACTCAAGGCGTTACCACCGAAGTACTGGGGGAAGGCCGGTCGCCGGGACCGTATCAAGGCAAGTTGGGCCGCAAGTCTGCGGTAGTTGACGGAACAACGATCGTTTGGTCGTCACTCAAAGACTACTTCAACATTGTGGAGCAAGCCGGAGTCGCTACCAACGTAGCGTCGTATGTCGGCTTGGATAATGTCTGGCAATGCGTGATGGGACAATCGTTTGAGCGACCTAGTCCAAAGCAAATTGGCGAAATGAAACAACTCGTGGATGCCGCGATGAAGGACGGCGCGCTCGGACTGTCGTGCCAAGTGATGATGCCACCCGGATCTCTGGCGACGACGGACGACATTGTCGAGTTGTGTAAAGTCGTGGCCCAGCATCGCGGAATCTATTCGACTC
>JBLHLE010000897.1:0-3928 GCA_047620805.1 Pirellulaceae bacterium | reverse complement strand
ATGGATCAAGCGACGAAGGAAAAGACCGACGCCGAGGGCAAAGTTAACGCGACCACTGACGAGGCAACCAAAGCGCAAGCGGAGACTCAACTGCAGCAAGCAATTCAGAAACTGCAAACGGCTCAAACGAATCTCGACAAGGAAAAGAAAGCTTCCGATGAGTCGCTGAAGAAATCGGCAGAGGCGGCAGTAAAACTCGCCGAGATGGAAACCAAACTGAAGCAGGCGAATGACGACGTCCAAAAGAAAACGCAAGCCAATACGCTCGCCACCGAAAACGAAACCAAGGCGCGCGAGGCGAAGACGCTCGGCGACACCAAAAAACGTGAGGTGGATACCGAGCTCAGTCGCGCGACCAACGTCGCGCGGCAGAAGAAAGTGAAAGTTCCTGTCCACTCGAAAACGATCTCCTTCGAGGTCGTGGCGTTCCCCGCTGAAGTAAAATTGAACTCTGCCGAAATCACGATTACTGCGGGCGAGTCACACGAGATCGTCGTCGATTGTAAACGCGAATTTGATTTTAAGGACGAAGTGACGTTCTCTTTGCAAACGCCGAACGGCGCCGGAAGTTGGCAGCTACCGAATGCCAAGATCGAGAAAGACAAGAATCAAGGCAAGTTTGACTTGCAGGTCAGTAAGACGTCAAAGGCAGGTGAATTCACAGCGGAACTCGTGGTTCGCATGCGATTCAATAACCGCCAACTCGAAGATCGCGTGCCGCTTAAAGTAACTGTTCTTCCCGCTCCCGAAGAGAAGTAAGCCGTTCGCCGCCCCTCAAGACTTATTCTGAATCGATGTGTACAATGCCGGTTTGCAGAAGCTTTGGATGGTCACCAGGAGATACAGCGAATGGCGGCGGAGAAGACATATCGGCAACGTGTTCTGGAGTTCTGGGAATGGTTTCCCACCGTAGCTGAACGCTTTGGTGCCATGTTGCGCGAGCAGGAAAGCGACGAAATCGTTCCCGAAATTAGCGCGAAAATGGAACCGCTGCTGCCAAGTTTGAGTTGGGTTCTGGGTGGCACCGAGGACGCGTTTTCCTTTACTCTCACCGGTCAAGGGCAAGTCGCAAAACAGCTACTCACCGAGTTCTGGCTTTCGCAATCGTACGAGTTGCCGAATTGGACTTTCTACTCGTCGCGGCAACCAACTCCAATCGAAGAGCTCAAGGACTTTGGCATTTCGTTGGGTAGTGAACAGCAAGTTAACGTCGAGAATCTGTTGATTCGTACTGCGGTCGATGAAGAGGCGGAGTTGATCGATATCACTGTTTGGCACCCGGCATTCGATAATCTAGACGAAGAGCACCACCATCCGATCTTGTTCATTCTTCTGGATGAAGCGTTCGGTGAATTTGGTACGCAAATGTACCTCGGCAATGTCACTATCGAGCCCATTACCGAAGGCGCTGATACTCGTCGTCTTACGGACCTGCCGAAGTTCATTCAGTCGGTCTGTAATTACCACGGCTGGGAAAAGCTATCGCCGATGGAGAGTTACTCCGGTTATCAGATTCGCGAACCAGGAGATTTTCCTCGCGGCGATACCTTGTTCGGTACAACTTGCGTTCCCTATATCATCTTCGACCTCTTAGAGAATAAAGGCAGGCTTCCAGAAAATCCACTCGCAGGCACTGGTGCCGAATTCGCGTACATTGCAGTCGATGGCAGTGTCTTTCCCGAAGGGCGGCAGGTCGATGTTCGCGGCAATATCGAGGACGCGATCGACGAAGCGCTGCGCGAGCAGGCGAGCGGTCGGTCGCTGGGCGGCGCGTTTGGCGCCAACGAGAGTTACATCGAGATGCTGCTCCTCGACGGTGAGAATAGTCGACAGATTGTCAAGGATGTTCTGCAGAAACTCCAGTTGGCCGACAAATCGCGACTTGAATTCTTTGTCTAACGATGTGGTTTGTGGACGAATGCCGAACAAAATAGCAGCATCATGGCAGAACGCGACATCTCAGTTGTTGTCCTCTTTGACGACGGTAATCGTTACTTCGCGACCGTAGTACTCACGCCGAAATTCTTTTCCGAATTGTTTGAAGGTTAAGTCTTCCAGATAGATGTAGGCCAGGATTTTGGTAATCGTTAGCAAACCGATGATCGCGAGCAGTAGAAGAATGATGGCTTTGGGTTCTCGATGGTAGATGATGAACGCCATCGCGCTGCCGATTGCCGCGGGGTGCATCGTGTCCGAGACTCGCATCAATGTAATTGGTACTGCGACTGCCAGAAAACATTGAAAGGGCAGGGGGATGAGATCGCGAATGGGGATGATGACAAGGCATGATAGCGAAGCAATGATGTAGGCGCAGATTATCGTTCGCAGACTGTTTGATTTGGCCACGGGCGCGAAAACGATCGAGGCGGCCGACGACCCCAGACGGGCAAACAGAAGATAGTCGCCTTCGCTGGCGGAAGAGGTCAGCAGCCAAGCAATCAATGCAACGGAACCGCCAGCGATTGAACCGTTAACGATCGCTGCCAACCAGCTGCTCTCGCGCTCGATTTTGAAGAAAGTCTTTTCGATATTCGAAGCGAGCTGAGTCCAGCCGGCAGCAAAAATGTGGTCATTCTTCGACTTCATTCGTCACGCTCACTATTGTCAGGCTCTCTATTCTTCGGGCTCATTTCGGGTCGTTAGGCAGAAGAAACTTCATTGTGAACGCTTTCTCGACATCGACGTTTTCTTCGAGCATTTCGATTTCGACTAGCTGGTCGTGCAGTTGTTGCCAGCGTTCGGAAGCCATTTTGCCGATTTGATCGGCGGGCATTTGGTTGGGAAGACAAAGTGGTTGTAGAGCATCGACGCCCTTCGTCAGCGTTACTTCGTCCAAGTCTTCGTTTTCCTGCAGGATCACTTTGTTGGTGTCGCTAGGGTCGGCGAGAAAGTCTTGCCAGCCGCGGACGGACGCCCGCACGACTTTCGCCACCAGTTCCGGCTTGTTGCGAATCGTGTCGCCGTGGGTGAATAGCAATCCGGTGTAGGGATTGAAACCAACGTCGCTAACCATCAGTGCGACAGGATCGCTGCCGTGCGTCGTCGCTTGAATCGGTTCGCTGAAAACGTAGCCCTGTTGAGCAAAGTCCTTTTCCTCTAAGAATCGGCCAATGCCGCCTAGAAAAGGTACAAGCTGCGCCTCTTTCAAGTAGCCCTTTTTAATCAGGTACGCGACAAAAGGCTTACCGCCACTAAGTGAAATTGTGATCCCTTTTAGATCCTCAAACTTCGATATTCCCGAGCTTTCGTGAACCATAATGCAACGCGGGCTATCTTGCATGGGACTCATTAAGGCAACGACATCAGCCTCTTGAGCTCGACCGAGCAAAATCTGATCTGCGTTGGCGATGGCGAAGTCGACTCGCTCTGAAACGACTTCCTGAATACCGTTGACCTTGGGGCCACCGGGAATGATTTCGACGTCGAGCCCCTCCTCTGCAAAGTAGCCCTTGGCCTTTGCAGCATAGAACCCGCCGTGTTCGTGTTCGGGAAACCAATTCAGCTGCAGACGCACTTTCGTCAATCCGCTGCCGTTAGTTTCGTCAATAGTTGTCGGGCTGCCGCAGCTCGTGAAAATCATCGAGATTGCTACGATCGGCAGTAGCAGTAGCTGGTAAATACGATTATTGGAAAACATTACTTTGCACCTGTCCAAAACGGGCGAGGACCTTTGATTCGATGAAGCTGATCACCGCGAAAACAGCAATTCCTAGTAGCGCGGCCGCGATTACGGCAGCCATCATGGCGTCTATTTTATACTCGAGCCATTTCATGATGACATAACCCAAGCCTGAAATCCGAGTATTGAATCCAGCGAAGAATTCACCGACGATTGCGCCAATTACCGCCAATCCGGCGGAAGTCTTTGTCGCCGATATCAGCAGCGGCATTGAATTGGGCAGCTGTAGCTTGAAGAATATCTGCCAAC
>JBLHLE010000896.1:0-3930 GCA_047620805.1 Pirellulaceae bacterium | reverse complement strand
GTTCCAAAAAAGCTGCCGAAGCTAACGAGCCGGCAGCGGGCTCGTCTACGGAATCCGACACCAAGGAGGACGCTAGTTCGGAGTAACTAAATGTTAGCCCAGCGAAAGGGGAATCTTGCTGTTGTACTCGACGCTGAATTGGCGGGAGTAATTTAGCGGAGATTATAGCGGCAAGATAATGGGGGCATGGAAGCCCCCATATTTCTTTAAAAGACAAATTGCAAGTGTCAAGCAGTCAAATAAACAACAAGAACCAAGCATCCAACGGCCGCTTGAGTTGGTGATTGTCATTTGCTCATTTGTTCATTGAAATCCGCCTCTCCCTGTTCGCTAATCCATTAGCCGAATACTTCGGAAACCGTTTCGCCGCCTTCGACGAGTGGAATTGGACGGCCAATTGAGCTCATGTTCGTTTCATCGGCATCGATTTTTAGGCTGTGACAGATCGTCCGAAACAGGTCCGTGACTTCGATCGGGCGATCGGTTACGGAGACCCCGCCGGCGTCCGTTTTACCGATTACCTGGCCACCGCGAACTCCGCCACCGGCCAACGCCAAGTTGAAGGCGCGTGGATAGTGGTCTCGTCCACCCCGAGCATTAATACGCGGAGTCCGTCCAAACTCGCCCATCCAAATGACCAATGTTCGATCTAACATACCGCGCTGTTTCAGGTCCTTCAGTAGTTGCGCGTACGGCTGGTCGACTTGCTGACACAAGTCTTTGCACTTGTCGAAATTGTCTTGATGTGTATCCCAATTGCCAGCGGCAACTTCCACAAACGTGGCCCCAGTTTCGACGAGGCGACGAGCCAGCATACACCCTGCTCCGAATTCGCTCTCGCCATAAGCCTTCCGCATCGCCGCAGATTCTTGTCGGATATCGAAGGCGTTCATTTGCGGACTCAGTACGATCTTCGCCGCTTTGTCATATAACTTACGGTGGTCAGCGACTTCTTGCTGTCCGCCATTTTTCTCGAATTGTCCCTCGAGCTTGCCCAGCAGTCCAAGCCGCCGATGGTAACGCTGTTCGGTGCTCGGGAGTTCCGTGTTTTCGGGTTGTCGAGTAGCAGTTTGCATTTGGAATGGGTCGTACTCAACGCCTAAGAATCCAGCGCCGCCCGCCCCTCGAGCGCGTCCAATTCGGACGAAGCTCGGTAAGTCGAATTCGTCGTTGCCGATTTGATGAGCGGCAATCGAACCCAAAGTTGGATACTTAACGCTGGCTGTAGGAATGTGGCCAGTATGTAGCAAGTACGAGGCGCGAGGATGGCTGCCCTCCTTGCTGGTCATGGAGCGAACGAGGCAAATGTCATCCATGACGCTCGCAGTGTTGGGAAGATTGTTTGAAATTTGAATTCCCGAAACGCTGGTCGAAATCGCCTCGGTTTCACCGCCGTTTGCGTGTCCTGTTTTTGGCGAAAACGTCTCAAACTGACTGGGGCCCCCCTGCATCCACAATAGAATACACGCCATCCCACGTTCTCGTAACGCAGGGGCTGCAGCGGTCACCTGGTCCATCCAGCCCATGCCAGCCACGGCTGCACCGGAAACGCCAACTGCCTTCAGGAAATCCCGTCGACCAGTCAGGCCATCTTTGCCAACCGTGACCTTCATAGTGTGGTGCAATCGCGTAGACATATTCGTAAACTCCGAGTGGATAAGGTTGGAAGATTTAGAGTTGGATGAAGGAAACAGACTTGGGGACTAGCGTCTGTATTGAAATTCGGTGGAGTTGATCAGCGACCAAAGGATGTCTTCAAACGCTTCGTTGCGATCGTCGACTTGTTTGATGTGCTGAAGGCAAATCTTCACTTCCTCGTCAGTCGGAGCGCGACTGTAAGATCGCAAATACAGTTCGGTGATCAACTCTTCGTCGTCATCAATTTGTCGCAGTAGTCGCCCCAGACCAGTGTCGCTACGAGCATTGATCCCCCGACTGATAATCGGCGAGTTCATCATTAACAAAGCTTGCGGAATTGACGCTTTCACTTCGTCTCGCGGGTCACTGGGGTCGAATCCGAACGCGGCGTTGAAGAGATTGCGAGCGCTGAAACGAGCCGCATAACCTTGGCGGTTGGCTTGCCGACTTTCTGGCTCCGCGACCCCTAGAACAGAGATCAAAGAACTGAATAGTTGATCGCCGCGGAGGCGTTGATTGCAGTTCGCTTGAAATGGTGTTTCGTCATAATTGCGGCGACGCTGGCTGCGCAATTGATAAGCATCCGTAGCCGCAATCGTTTCAATCAACCATTTGACGTCGTAATCGCTTTCGGCGAATTGCTGAGCGAGATAGTCCATTGTTTTTGGCGCTGAGCATTCGCGGTCGGGGCCGATGTCGTCGATCGGTTCGTAGAATCCTTCGCCAACCAATTCTGCCCACATACGGTTCACATAGGCCTTGGCAAACCACGGGTTGTTTTTGCTCGTCATCCATTTGGCAAGACTTTCGCGGCGGTTTTCATCCGAAGCGCCCAGAGGCAAAGACTGCCCAGTCGTAAACAAAACAGGCGTCATTGCCGCGCCTTTTTCTGCCGGCTTCTCGAGGTCCTGCATGTAGTGTTCAGCGGTCCCCCGGAAGCGGTTGTTGTTATTGTTTGGGCGAGGAAAGAATCGGTTCTGTGCCGCGACCGCGAACGAACGGGTTTCGCCGTCTCGGACGGGACGAACTGCAACACGCGGAAAAAACGCTGCCAGCTGGTGAAACTGCTCTCGCTTCCAACGATCTGTTGGGTGGTCGTGACACTGAGCACATTGAATTTGAATGCCCATGAAGATGCGGCTAATCTCCCCGACAGTTTCTTCGGGTTGTCCCGACTGAGCTATGATTAAGGCCGTGGAGCCCACTTTCGTGACGTCTCCTTCCGCGGTTACGAATGCCGTCGCAATCTCATTCCACGAAGCACCCGAGTTGAGCTCGCTTTCGAGAAACTCTTCCAATTTCCTAGATGCCAGTAATGCTCGGTCTTCCGTGCGTCGGTACAGAATGACGTCGCGCCAATAACGCCCCCAGTTGGATCCGAACTCTGCGGAGTTTAATAGCTTGCGTACAATTTTTCTGCGTTTGTCTTGATCGGGATCGATCGCAAACGAGATCGCCTCTTCGGGAGTCGGTAAACGTCCAACAACGTCTAGCATCACTCGTTTGAGAAATACTTCATCGTCCGCAGGTAGCGAGATGTTGGACGTTACTTTCAAGTCCTGTTGCAATAGGTCGTCAACTTTGTCGGCAGCCGCTTGCGGGCTGGTCTCGGCGAGGGCCACCGAAGAGATCAGTAGAGTGAGGATCAGGATCGTGGAGGACTTGGCAAGTTTCATCAGCTCAAATTCCCGTAATGATTGGAAACAAATTGCTTCTTAAATCTACTTTATTGTTGAGTGCTTAATTCCTGTTCGGCTAACTGTATGAAACCCCGATGTATCGCAAGGGTTCCGCTAATTGCCTAAAAAGTTCGTCGCGGTCGGGTCTCGTTTTTTGTCATTGTTCGCCCGTCGAAGTGTTCGTTGATTATTGGCTATTTTTGTGGCGAATTCGCATCATGGTGTCGCTTCGTCTTGTCCATACATCTTCTCCAATCGCTGTAGAACGACGGATTCTTACTGCAAAACTCACGATTCATAGCGTTGGCACGCCGTGTGCATTCCTTTGTCCTTGGCAATCTACGATACTCAGCCGATTGCAGCACCGTTCCGAAGAGAGGAGACGAAATGGCGACGCTCAACCTGATTCAAGATGTCGACCAACTGGATTCTCTGCGACTTGCCTGGCAAGGTTTGTTGGGACAAATGAGGGCTCCCGCGTTCTTTCATTCACTCGATTGGCACGTTGCTTATTGGCAATGTCTCGCTCCGGATGAAATCCCTGAAGTCGTGGTACTTCGCGACGGGCGACGAGTATTAGGGATCCTTCCGCTAACTCGCCGCGTCAACAGCA
>JBLHLE010000895.1:0-3936 GCA_047620805.1 Pirellulaceae bacterium | reverse complement strand
GCAAGGCGACCCTTCTTGCCGTTTTTGTTTGGGCAACTCCGTTGCAGGCGCAGCAGTCCGATAACTTATTGAAACTGTCGACTACGAAGATCGTCGCTACGACTTCGGCGTCGAGTTTATCGAAGTTGGCTTTATTGTGTGACGGTGATGAACGTACTGTCGTTAACTTAATCAGCTCGGACGAATCCATTGATGTGGTTTTCGAGATGGGGCAGTTCGCCGTGACCGCCGAGCAATTGCGAGTTCGCTTTGGGCGGGTTACCGCGGCGGTTAAAGTTCAGTTGTTGGTATCGCTCGCTGCCGCTGATTCAGGTTACTCGGTCGTCCGCGCGGATGTTTTGGCACCATCGGCGAGGGCGATACCGCTCTCCTTTCAGGCGACCGCCGCTCGCTGGGTGATGATTCGTTTTACTCCCGCCGAGAAGGGACGGGCCATCGAGATAGCGGAGTTGGAGCTGTGGGGGAGTCGAAGTGCTCCGTCGACGAAATATGAATTTGCTGAATCTCCCGCCAAAACCTTGGATGTTCTAACGAGTTTGAAGACGTCTAAGGAACTTGCTGTCAAACTGAATCGCGATGAACTCTCGCTGTTTGAGGACGCGCAGGACGGAAAGTTCGATAGTTGGACTTTCGCCGAAGCAGCGTTGATGAGTTCGGGTGTGCACGATCCGCGAAAGCGATCGAGTTATCTCAAGGAAATCGACCAATTGGAAGAAGAGGCTCGTCGTGTGACTCACTCGGCATCGAGTGATTTCGAGAAGGCCGACCAACTTCTAACTTGGATGCACAGCAAATCCGGCCCGTTGTCAAACGGATACCGCGCTGATCAGACGGACTTGTCTGTCGTGCTCGACACGGGCACTTTCAATTGTGTGTCGTCGGCGACTCTATACAACATTCTTGGACGTCGATTGGGATTGGATGTGCGAGCGATCGAAGTTCCCGATCACGCTTTTTCAATCTTGTATGAGGGCCGACGGTTTGCCGACGTGGAAACGACTAACGCTCATGGCTTTAACCCGGCTCGCGACCAGGAAGCGCAAAAGCAATTCGAGCGACAAACGGGCTTCCGCTACATTCCAGATCGACATCGGGATCGCCGCCGCGAGATTAATGAAGCTGGGTTAGTCGCCGTTACGTATTACAACCATGGCGTGACATTGTCCAAAAAAGGCAAATATCAAGCCGCTCTGTTGGAGTATTTTCGGGCGATGAGTTTGGACCCGGAGTTCAAATCATCGATCAAAAACGCGTTGGCGGCAATGGTCAACTGGGGGCTCGAATTGGCACAGAATGGCGATTACGAGCAAGCGGTGCAAGTTATCGAAACTGGCTTGAAGCTGGCTCCGGAGGACGCGTCGCTGACTCATAATCGCAAAGTCACGTACACCCAATGGGCATTGGCGTTGGCAGATATAGGGGACGATAGTCAGGCACTCGCTGTTCTTAGGCGGGCCGCGGCGGAAATAGCAGACGAACACTTTAATCTGCTGCAAGCCACCATTTTCGTCCGCCGCGGTGAAGCGCTACTCAAAGACGGTCGGTGGGAGGCGGCTTGGGAGGCGGTAGAGCCTGGAGTGACCGCCGTACAACGCGATGCGAGGCAGCGGTTGCTCGATTGGCAACGCAACTTTTTCCTGCGGTGGTCGAATGCCGAGCTCCGAGATGGGCGACACCATTCCGCCGTCAACATCCTCGCGCGTGGCCTGAAACGGATTCCGCATGAGCCGGACTTTACAAACAATTTGGCGTTCGTGATTCAATCCGGCGCTCGCGATATTCAAAAGAGCAAAGGCAACGCCGCAGCGTTCGAGTTCTTATCTATCCAGTGCACGCGATTTGCCAAACTTCCGGCCGTCGCGGCTGTGGCTCGGAGTCACGCGAAACGAGTGTACTTCGACCGACGAGGTAAAGGCGAATTCGAGGACGCTATTGCCGCAATCGCCGATTTCTCGCAGTACTTTGTCGACGACGGAGAACGAAATGACCTCGTCGCCGACGGCTATTCCAGTTGGGCGATCTCGCTGACGAAGGCGAACCGTTGGCAAGCAGCGATTGACGTCCTCGCTACAGGATTGGACGCTTGTCCAAACCATGACGGAATTCGGAAGAATCTGGCCTACGTCATCCAGCAGTGGTCGAAGCACAGCCACAAAACAAGCGGCGTGGAGAAGACCAATGAGATCCTACAGCAGCAGGTAAATCGGTTCGGCGGCGAGGAAAAGATCGCCGAGATCGCCTTGGGCTACGCTCGGCGAGTCGTTTACGATCTTGTGGACGCTAAGAAATATCAACTGGCCAGCGACGCAATCGAAAGTCAGGCGGAAGTGTTGGATGTCGAATCGAAGGAACGCTTGGTCGGAAACGTCTACGACACGTGGGCAAAATCCAAAAGACGCGAAGCAAATTGGCAGGGAGCGATCGAGGTTTACACCAAGGGGCTGAGTCGCCATCCAAACTCTTTGCATTTACAACGTAACGCCGTTGTCTTGTGGCAGAATTGGGCGCGGACGTATATGGATAAAAAACAGTGGGCCAGCGCCGTGGACATCTACAACCAGGCTGTGGTGCAGTTTCCCAAAGAAGAAGGACTGCAAAACAACCTCCGCTACTGCCAACAACGGTTAGGAAAAGAATAACGTGTCGGGCTCAGAAGAGTTCGCAGTACAGCCATAAACTTTTGAGAGAGGGTACTTTCATGAATGTCTCTCGCACCGCGTCCGCGATCGTCTGGTGTGCGTTGGTTGCCGTCAATGGTTTTCTTTTCGGAGAAACTTCGGCAGAGCGAAGTCTGACAACCTGTTTGGAGGCAGCTGCCGATTTAACGCCAGTCTTGCCGACCGACAAGTTTTTTGGCCAAGTGAGAGAAGTGAACGCAGTCTTCTCCTTGGCCGAGACCGAGACGGTCCGCGAGATGACGGCAGACTACATCGCCGTTGATGTCGGTACCGCGGCGCCTGAGAACTTCAAAATCACTTCGACGAAGTTGCAGCTTCAAGGTAAAAAAACAGGACGTTTCAATTACAGTCAGCCGGGTCCGATGCCGCCTGGGAAATATCGACTCGACGTCTTGGCCGATGGCAAGCCATGGGCATCCCATAACTTTAGCGTCCAGCCTAACCCTGTTCTCAAACCATTCGATGCTGAGCAGTTGTTCGTTACTACTGGCGAAGTATCCCGAAACTATGATTTCGTCTTGCGAGCCGGCAAAGGCGTAAAGCTGACCCTAGGTAACATCGAGCCTGATGCCGATGGTGCTCTGCGAGCTAAGGTGACCGTCGTTTCGCGTGGAGTAGAACCCATGGGAAACGTACTCCACACGCTCCGTAACGGAGAGCTCGTGTTGGAAGAATGGTACCAATGGACGGCTGATGGGCTAGTCGTGAATCAACGCAAAGTCGGCGAACGTGTATTACGGATGACTCCTCCTCAACTATTGCTCGACCGTTCGCTTAAGACAAAACAGTGGGTCTATCGTCCCGAGACAAAACAGCCGCCGCAATCCGTTCGGCAATGGGGGCCCGTGGAAGTGCCGACGCCGAGTGGCAGCGAGTTGGGATTCGTTGTTTTCACTGTTCTTGATATGGGAATCACCAAGACGACGGTTGAACGGCATTACGTGCCTGGCAAAGGTCTGATTCGAGAAGTGAGCGTGGCGGCACTTAGAGATAAGCGAATGTCGCGACAGGAACTCATTCTTTCGGCCGACTAGAGCGAACATTGCGTTGACTGAAAGCTGTCGATTCGTCCGCACTTATTTGGTGACTCGCAGTTGACCGTCCTCAAGCGTGCATTTCAATCCGGCAGGTGCGACTGTGGCGTCGAGCAATTGTTTCGCGGTCGCGTCTTTTACTTGGAACGAGACGAGTTGTTTCTTGTCGTCTAGCGTCACGTCGTCTGCGTAGACAAGTTCTAAGCCGAGGCTACCTGTGAGCA
>JBLHLE010000894.1:0-3944 GCA_047620805.1 Pirellulaceae bacterium | reverse complement strand
CTGGTCGATGAAGACGGCACTTACGCCAATATCGCAAATCACACTTTCACGATCGCCAATGTCGCCCCAACGATTACCGTTACGGGCGATGCCGGAGGAGACGAAGGAGCCAGTGTCACTCTGAATCTCGGCGCGATTGACGATCCCGGATCCGACACTGTCGTCGATTGGATCGTTGCCTGGGGAGATGGAAACACCGAGACGTTTAACGCTGGCGGAGATGTGACTCACATTTACGATGACAACGGCGACTTTACAATTACCGTTTCGCTCGTCGATGAAGATGGGACATTCGCCGACGTCGCCAGCCAAAGCGTAACGGTCGACAACGTCACGCCCACCGCATCGATTTCGGGACCTGCGGGCGGCGTGCCTAACTCATTGTTGGACTTTGAGCTAAGGGCTGCGGATGTGTCGAACGCAGATCAGACCGCTGGTTTTACTTTCCTGATAAACTGGGGTGATGGTTCGTTGGAAACCGTCGGTCCTGCCGCAGCATCGCCGCTGGCATTGTCGCATGCTTACGGGAATCTTGGCAGCTTCGTTGTGACGCTGACGGCGACCGATAAAGACGGCGGTGTGAGTGGCGTCGCAAGTCATTCGCTTGAGATCGTACCTGTTGCAAAGATTGGCAACGACGTGTTCATTGGCGGAATTGACGGTCAGTCGAATCGTATTATCGTGCAAAGTGCGGGCCCCGACGAAGTCTTCGTGCGCTACAATAATCGACGATTTGGTGGTTTTGATGTGACCCCGTCATCCGTCGTTTCGATCATCGGCGGCGATGGAATCGATCGAATATCCATTACCAACTGCATTGAGACAGAGATTCACGCGGGGGTTGGAAACGACGTGATAAGCGGTGGCTCGTGCAACGACATCATCTTTGGCGACGCTGGCAGAGACACGATTTTAGCTGGCGAAGGAGATAATATTGTCGAGGGGGGCGCCGGTAACGACCTTATCCAAACTCGATCGGGTGATGACGTGATCCGTGGTGGAACGGGTAACGATGTAATCAGCGGGGGTGCAGGAAGCGATGAGTTGTACGGGGACGAGGGCAACGACCGCGTTACTGGCGGTGGTGGCGACGATCTCTTGTCGGGCGGAACGGGCAACGATATCCTCGTTGGCGGACGTGGTCACGACTTGCTGGTCGGCGGTCTCGGCAGTGACTTGCTGCGAGGAAGCAACGGCGACGACTTATTGATCGGCGGCGACGGACGCGATCGAATGTTTGGCGAACGTGGTCGAGATATATTGGCCGCTGGCGAGGCCGCGAACGAGAACGATGAAGTTGCGCTGCAAACCGCGCTGTTGAATTGGGCGATCAGTCGCATTCACTCTTCACTGGGCCAGCTTAGTTCCGATGCGGAAAGGGACGCGCTCAACGGCGGCGGTGGACTGGACGAATTGTTCGTTGGTGCGGAAGACATTGTCTCGAATCGTGGAAGTCAGGATTCCGTGTCAGTTGTTTAGGATTGTTAGCGGTTTCCTTCCCTCGCTCGCATCGCAAACCATCAATAAATTTGATCCGGCGTAGTGGTCTGGTAGGATTATACTTGTAAGGACACTTCTTATTTTTTTTCGCCGCTAATAATTCTGTGGCAACGCATCGAACACATTTAGCGGAGTTTCTTTGCCGAGGACTTATTGAATGCCCTTTGACAGACGCAATCGACTTGCGAGACGAAGACTGGAGCGACTGCGTCGTCGCAATAGAGTGGTCCGGCTGGAACAACTGGAAACGCGTTACCTGCTAGCCGCTGAGCTAGTCTTATCTGAATTCATGGCGGATAACGTTTCGAACCTCGCCGATGGGAACGGAGCGTTTAGCGATTGGATTGAAATTCACAACAAAGGCGATGCCGTCGCAGATCTCAGCGGTTGGCACTTAACCGACGACGAAACCGATCTTCCGAAATGGACGTTTGACAGCGGGTCTCTCGGGATAGATGAAAGGCTGGTCGTGTTTGCATCGGGGACGGGAAATTCGACGTCGGTTGGTTCCGTCGACTCCGAAGGCAATCTACATGCGAATTTTCAGCTAAATGTGTCGGGTGAATACTTGGCTTTGGTGCATCCCGATCTCACAGTCGTTACCGAGTTCTCCCCAACGTTCCCCAGGCAATTTGCCGATATTTCCTACGGAACGGATCCACAGATGGCATTGGCCTACTTCGACCAGCCGACCGCCGGGACGGCGAACGGCTCGGGGTTGGTCGGTTTCCTTGACGACACTCGATTTAGCGTCGATCGAGGAGTGTTTCAGTCCGCAGCCGATGCGTTTGACGTGGCGATCACGACGACCGATCCCGCGGCGACAATTGTGTTCACGCTCGACGGCAGTGCACCCGAATTCGATACGCAGGTCGTCAACGGGAGCGTTTACACCGAGCCAATAAATATCAACACGACGACGACGTTACGAGCCGCCGCCTTTCGCGATGGCTATCTGGCAACGAACGTCGATACGCAAACATACGTTTTTCTCGATGAAGTTCTCACTCAAACGAATCAGGCACCGGGTGGCGCGCACTGGGATACAGGGATGGATCCCAACGTTGTCAACGACGTTAATCAAACTCATTCAGTCGCCGACGCATTAGTCGCATTGCCAGTTGTGTCCATTGCCATGGACAACGAGGATTTATTCGGCGCCAATGGAATCTATCCCAACGCTACGTCGCGTGGCGATGCCTGGGAGCGAGCTGGTTCCGTCGAGTTCTTTTATCCCAATGAATACGGCGGGTACCGATCGGAAAGTGGTTTTTCGATCAATGCTGGAATCCAGATGGCAGGTGGCGCGAGTCGATTCAATCATAACCCAAAACATTCGTTTCGAATGGTTTTTAAGCGAGAGTACGACGATCCAACGCTCAATTTTCCGTTGTATGAAAATTCCAGCGTAGACGTCTTTAATACTCTGCAGCTACGGACAGGACACAATCAAGGTTGGTTTACGGGCCAACCGAGTTCTCAATATATTCGCGATCGCTACGCCCGCGAATTGCAACTCGACTTGGGGCAGGCATCGTCACATGGTCAGTTTGTCCATCTGTATTTGAATGGACTTTATTGGGGTATGTACGACCTCGCCGAACGACCTGATGAAGCATTTTCGGCCGAGAACTTCGGTGGCGCGAAGGAAGAGTACGACGTCGTGAAGGGATCGATCAGTGCGGGGGAAAATCAAGCTCGATTGGTCAACGGTACGCGCGACGCATGGGACGAGATGATGGCGATCGCCGCGCAAGATCTGAGCGACCCCGACAACTATCTTGCAATCCAAGACTACTTGGATGTGGACAACCTGATCGACTACGTCATCAGCAATCAGATTACGGGTGAGCAAGACGCGCCGACCTGCATCTGCAATGGCAACAATCCTCGCAATTTCTGGGCAACTCGACGTCGCGATTCCGGCGAGGGCTTCCGTTTCTTTCGCTGGGATTCGGAATTCACTCTGCAAGATATCAATATCGATGTTAGTGAGAAGTCGGGACCAGACAACCCAGCCACGTTACACGTTTCCTTACGAGCCAACCCTGAATACAGATTACGGTTTGCCGATCGAGTCCAACAACACATGTTCAACGATGGCGCATTGACGGTAGCTGCGAACGTCGAACGTTACGAGCGGTTGGCGGAGTTGATCGACGTCGCCGTTGTCGCAGAGTCGGCTCGATGGGGAGATTTCAAACGCGAGCCGCCTTTTACTCGCGACGTCGAATGGCTCAACGAACAGAATCGAATTCTCAATCAGTATCTGCCGCAGCGCAATCAAGTTGCGCTCAACCAATTCATCGCGGACGGTTTGTATCCCAGCTTGAATTCCGCATCGCTCACCGTGAACGGTCAACCTCAGCACGGGGGAGAAGTGACGACGACAGATTCAATCGGTTTGCAGGCGAATACAGGGACGATCTATTACACGACGGACG
>JBLHLE010000893.1:0-3946 GCA_047620805.1 Pirellulaceae bacterium | reverse complement strand
CTGGCCCTTGTCACGATCGAAAGGCTCGCCACGGTCCAGTACCACGGAACGGTCTTTGGCATCGACCAAAAGCGTTGGACTAACGTCGCCCCGCCCCGTCGCGTCGATTCGGTACATGTGCCCGACTCCGTTGCCGTGGTCCGGGTCTTGCCCGACTGAGATCACGACGCTGTTCTCGATAAAGACCGCTGTACTGATGATGTTGTTGCGGGTTCCCCGGCTGCCGAGTAGCCAGCGGGAGTCCTTGGGATTGAGGTCGAATTTCCAGATGACATTGCCCGTCTTGGGTTCGAGTGCATACAGCCAGCCGTCGCCACCAGGAAAGTAGATTTGCGGTTGTCCGTTGACGATTCCTATCGTCGGGGAACTCCATTGGCCGTGCAGGATTTTGTCGAAGGGCTCGCGATTTTCCCACACTAACTTCCCGGTCTTCTTGTTGACTGCAATAAAGCAAGGCGCGCGGGGCGACACGACCTGCTTGTGAGCCTCTTCGACTCCGTTGGACGTCACGATATACACCAAGTCGCCAAACACGATGGGCGAACTTGTCGCCAGGTTGTGGGGGAAGACACCCAACTCTTCGATCATGTCCAGTCGCCAGACGACATCGGCATCTTGTTGATCGTTGTCGGCCTCGTCTTTCACCGAGCCGTCGTTTTCGCCATCGTAAAAACCTTCCGTGTCCATGCAAACTAACTCGGCTCGGTTGGTGACGACCCAGAGGCGATCATTTTCGACGAAAGGGGTTGAGCAGATTCCTTGTTCGGGCCAATCGTTCACGCGACCGGCCGCTAGTTTCGGACAGGTTAATTGCCACAAGAATTCTCCCGTTCGTTCGTCGAAGACGAGGACACAGCCGCGATCGCCTTTGTGTTTCGGTCGTCGCCTCCCGCCATTGTTGGTTCCTACGTAGACGCGGCCACCCGCGACAACGGGGTTGGCATATGACTGGGAACCGAGTTTGGTGGTCCAACGCACGTGATGTTTAGGCAGCTCCTTCTTCGGAATGTCGATCGGTTGAAAGTCCAATGACATTTGATAATTCGGATTGACCATGTTGCGATCCAAGGAGCCTCCCCACATCGGCCAGTCCTTGGGCTTGGAACTGCCGTGAGGATGGCCGCTGGAAACAGCCATCCAGCAGGCGGCCAAAGCCACCATTGATAACGCAACTATCGCGGTACGATTCGTTTTCACTTTCATGGAATTCAGTCCTTATTAAACACGTGGATGTTGTCAAAATAAATGTCGGAAAGTCGGTACAGATATAGCCCAGGGCTCCCCTGGATATTGGGGTGTGGATCTTCAGCTTCGAGAGTCCATTCGGCGGGCTCGCTGGCCTCCCGCGGCCATGCTTTGCCTTTCACAAGGGCGACGCCATCTTCGATGTCGACACGCAACTTGAGCGTGTACCAAACGTCGGGGTCCCACTGGAATGAACGCTTTTGAGCCATTCGCAATTGCGGTGCCCAACTTTGAATCTCAAGCTCTCCGGTATTCCCTTTGAGAATCAAGTTGTAGCGCTGGGCCGTTAGGCCAATGTTTGACATTTGCCGACGCTGCTCTCGAGTCATCACGTCGGCTTGGATTGTGTAGCCACTCATCTCTGCTGGGCCCATCCAGATGTAACCGCTGGGACGACCCTTGCCGGCGCGGCTGAGGATGGCGTGCCCTGCCCCGATCTCAGTGCCCGCGAATTTGTATCCAGAGATCCAGGTTGAGGGCACGTTTTGCCGGCCCTCGGTTTCGAAATCCCACTTCCACGGGAGTGGTGGAAAGTAGCGCACTCGCGCTGCCGCGGTTACTTCACCGAGTTTAGCGCGAATGACGCCCGACCAAGCTGCTGTCGAGTCGGAAGTGATCACCTCAGACTCGATGACGGCAGAATTTCGCGACGCGTCTGCGTATTGCAGTTGCGGTTTCGACGTGCCAATCAAACGCCCGTTCTTGTCGAACGAATGCAACTCGAACCGAGTTTCTTCGCCCGCTTTCAAAATTGCTTCAGCAGGTACCAAGTGGACCCTGGCGACTGTGGACTCCGCAAGGCGTTCGATGGATGGGTTTGGTATCGAGTTGTTAGGTGATTTTGAGTTGGGTGATTTTGAGTTGGGTGATTTTGAGTTGGGTGATTTTGAGTTGGGTGATTGTGAGTTGGGTGATTGTGAGTTGGGTGATTGTGAGTTGGGACTGGGCTCGTGTTCCTGGTGTTCTTTTTTGTCACCGAGGCAGATTGTTTGCTCGCTGGTGACGAGTAGGATTCGCCGACCAACGATGGCCGGTGAAGAGAAGATTGAGTCGGATCCTTCGCCGCTGGCCGATGGGATTTTGACATGGGAGAGGGTTTTGCATCCGTTGCGGTCTGCTTTCAGGATGAAGAAATTACCGTCGACCTCAGTCACGTACAATTTTCCGTCGGCCCAGACGGGCGAGCCGCGTCCCATTGTGCCGAGGTTGTGTTGCCAAAGCTTCTCGCCGCTCTTGCTATCCAACCCGTAAAGCAATCCGATATCGGATACGACGTACAAGATCCCGTCGTGTACTAGTAAACTCGCGTAGCCTGCTTTGATACCGTCCACTCGCCAGACTTGGTGTGACTTGGTTACATCGCCGCTTCCGGTCGCATCGATACAGACAACGGAACCGAATTCGAGGTTATCCAAATTGTCTTCGCCGTGAGAAATGAAAACGTGCTGGCCGTCAGTTACGGGAGACGCGTTGATTGCTCGCTTAGACATTTGGTAGCCCCAGATCGGATCTCCCGTTCGGGCGTTGATGGCGTAGCAACCGCCATCCGAGTTGCCGCCGATTAACATGCGGACTCCGTCGATAACTTTGACGATCGGAACCGAGTAATTGGTGTCGTGCGGTATTCCCCCCGGGGCGGACATCCACAATAGCTTGCCATTACGTTTGTCGAAGGCATAGTAGTATTGCTTCGGAGGCGGTCTGCCGGTGTCGCCCCAGTTCAAAGCGAGAAAGCCGAGGATTACTCGGTTCTCGTCGATGATCGGCGACTGGGTCCGGCCACCGTAGCCGGAGATTTTTCCGTACTCCTCTACTAACGAATGCTCCCATTGCAATTGGCCGTCGGAGTTGTAACAGCGAAACAGACCAGATACTGAATGCATGTAGACGTATCCGGTTTCCGCGTCGCCAGCCATAGACGCCCAGCCAACTCGTTGAGCAGCGATGTCAGTCTGGAAAACATTGAAGGCATCGCGCCAGATCAGTTTGCCCGTTTGTAAGTCGCGACAGACAACTTGCTCGCGGGTGTGGATTGGATCGCGTGAACCAGTGGAGTCTTCGCTTAAAAGACAATTTAAGTAGACTCGGTTGTTCAGCACGATCGGCGTTGCCAATCCACCGATGGGCGACGTCCACAACACGTTGTCGCCTTCCAAAGACCAATCGTTGATGAGGTTGGTCTGTCGCACGATTCCGTTTTGTTCTGGTCCGCGAAAATGCAGCCAATTTTGGGCTGTCGATGTGGAGGGGAATGAGGCGAGCAACGCGACGCCAAGGGTGAGGACAAATCGCCAATGTATAATGTGAGCGCGCAGATTCATCGCAAAAACTCCTTTGAGTAATTTTTTTGGGACAGTTCTCAATCGGGTAATGCGGACAATTCGCGCAGTACGCCACCTGACAAAGTGACCTCGTCGAGACCTAGTCAATGGAAAGGTTGTTTAGATGCCGCAGTGGCCAGCGTTAGCCAGCACGCGGTGCAATGCTCGGTCGGTCACTCAAAGTTCGCTCTCCTGGTGTGCGCGGTCGTGACCATTGCGGGCAACCACCTGGAAATCCGTCTGCTGCCCTGGCGACAACGGAAGGTTGTGCAGGTCGACACTCAGCTGAGGCCGACTCTGAACGTAAAAGCTTTGTGCGTCGTCGTAAGCGAGGTGCGAAAATACAGCGGTAAGTTCACCACCATCGTCGCTTGTCTCGA
>JBLHLE010000892.1:0-3949 GCA_047620805.1 Pirellulaceae bacterium | reverse complement strand
ATCCGCCGTGAGCGATGATAACGCCCGCTGGTTCGGCTGCCTCGATTTGACACTCGACAGAGAATGGCTTGCCGTTGATCGCCGGAGCGCTGCCAGCTGCGTGAGCATCGCCAATTTTGATCTTTTTCCAGTCGATCGGTTTCCCGTTTGATTTCGGGGAATTCCGGGGTGAATTCCGCGCGGCCGTTGGGTAGAGTGTGACAGGTTTTTCGACGACGCCAGCGGGACGCACGCCTGGCCCAGCGGTCCCCGATCCGATATCGGCAATCATTGCGTCGGCCAATTTGGTCAAGCGCGCCACGACTTCGGGATTCTTATCCGCGAGATCAGTCACCTCGCCGATTTCTTCGTCCAAGTTGTACAGCCTCATTCCCTTTTGCAAATCGGCATTCTTTTCGCGAATGCCCATTCCCAACGACTGCGAAGTGATGGCCAGTTTCCACGGTCCTGATCGCACCGCTTGCAGTCGGGTGCCTTGGTAGTAGTACCAGGCTTCGTGAGGCGATTTCTCTTGCGTACCAAACAACAATCCGGAGATATCTTTTCCGTCGATCTTCACAGTGGCCTTCACCTTGCCGCCCGCGAGCGAAACGAACGTGGGCAAGACGTCGGTGGTGCCAGCGATTTCGTCACAGGCAGAATTCGCGTCGATCTTCTTCGGCCACCATGCTATCGTTGGCTCGCGTACTCCCCCCTCTAGCGTGCAGCCTTTGCTCCCTCGAAGCGGGCCCGAAACGCCACCCGCTTTGCCCTTTGAAGCCCAAGGACCGTTGTCACTGGTAAAGATAACGAGAGTGTTTTCTGCGAGCTCTAAACGTCGCAGTGTGTCGAGGACTTGGCCGACGCTCCAGTCAACTTCCGCCACCCAGTCGCCGTACGTACCATTCTTCGACTTGCCAGCGAAATCTTTGTGCGGAAACAAAGGAACATGCATTGCCGTATGCGGCAGGTACAGGAAAAATGGCTTCTCCTTATTCGTTTCGATAAACTTCACAGCTTCCTCGGTGTAAATCCGAGTGATCCGCCTTTGCCCTTCGTCTTCGAGCAGCTCGGCAACTTTGTCGTCTCGCACAAGCGGGTGAACTGACTTACCAGTTTCAAGGGATTTGCGGCCCATGTCATTCGAATAAGGAATCCCCAGATATCCGTCGAATCCATTGTTAGTGGGCAGGAACGCGAGTTGATCGCCCAGGTGCCATTTGCCAACGCACATCGTGGCGTAACCCAACTCACCTAGGTAGTCCGCCACCGTGTGTTCGGCGGGGTTGAGCCCGTTACGACCGGCAGGAAAGAATACTCCTGGCACCGAAACTCGCGGAGCATAACAACCCGTCATTAACTGGGCTCTCGACGCGGAACAGACGGGAGCGGCGTAGAAGCTAGTAAACTTTCGGCCCTCCGCCGCCATCTTGTTCAAGTTCGGCGTTTGATTGACTTTTGAACCAAACGGCTCGATATCACCATAGCCCATGTCGTCGATGAAGATCAGCACAAGATTCGGTTTATCGGCAGCAGAACAAATCGCGGGCGATGCAAACAATAGCAACGCAATGATAAAACAGACTCGCTTCGTCATGATGAATATCTCTCATTAGGAGTCAATGGTTGAATTTGCGAATGAATATCATACCGGATTCTTCGCCAGCGTGGTCTTACGACAGTGAATCGCCGACGGCAATCTGAATCTCATCGCCTTGGCTCGGGGAACGTCAAGCGAGGCTCCGACAGATCGAGTCGGTACATGATCTGGTTGTAATCGTAACGCGGAGTTTGGTCCGGATTGCCCGAAAACGTGTTGGTATACGTGCCCTCGAAGTAGATCAACCGACCTCCCGTTTGGTCGAGCATCGGGTGGTGACGAGGATTGTAAAAGCTGTACTTGTCGTGGGTGACGATCTTCCTCGCATGTAACCATGGCCCCTCAAGCTGCTTTGATTCACTAAACCAAATTTCCCCCAAAAGAGACGAGCCAAAATGTTCGCAGAATATCATTGTCCAGCGCTGACGATAAGAATTCCACGCCACGCTGCTGCGATGAACTTGGACTCGCTTTCCCGTCTCGATATCCCGCATCCGAAAGCAGGACTCGTCGCTTTTCATCCGCCCCTCGCGAATGAGACGGTCCAATAATTTCGGAGTCGCAACAATCGTATTGAGTTTCCAAGAGTAATTCAGCGTTCCATCCGAACCGCGATCCAATCCTATTTCGTCGCTTCTACTACCACTGGTAAATGGACTGTACGCTTCGTAGCTACTCAACGCCAGCAAATCCTCGACGTTGGCTTTCACTCGAACAAACGGATAGGCGTTTCCAAAATAGATATAGTCAGCGTCATCTTTGGTAACACGAATCGGATGCCCAGCGGGCAGGACGTGACTATCGCTTTCAAAACTCGCTACTTTCCGAAACAACTTCGCCTCGTCATCAAACTCGACCAAGCCACGTTGATAGACCTCGAGCGGCGGTTTGATCTTTACGTACTTTGCGAACAGACGTTCCACACCGGCAGCATCTTTGACGACGGTGAGCGCATCGATCCAGGTTGGTCCATCGCCAGGCATCTTCGCCGTGGCCTTGGCAAACCCGCGGTCGTCAACGAAATAATTGTCAACGAAATAATTAAGGTCGACGCCAACGGCTGGATCAAGTCCGCCGTTCGATGGCAACTCGGACGTCGCACCCGACACGTGAAAGTTGCCCAGTGGATAGGAGGGGCGATTTGTGTCGCCCCAAAACCAATAGATTTTATCGCGATACTTGGCAGTGACGACGCTGTCGGAACCCAACACTAATCCGTTGAGCAACGGCGACTTCACGGGTGGACTCTCGCCAGCCAAAATCGAATCGCGATATGCTCCGGCACCGGTAACTCGATAAAGCCGTTCCGCGATGTTGATCCGCTTGATCTTCAGAGTAATCGATTCGCCCGCTTTGGCGTCGACTCGAACGCCACGATAATTGAAACCGTCCTTGGCATATTCGTAGCCATGGCTCGATACGTGGAAGTAGACTTGCTTTCCCATCAATCCGGGTTCATAGAACGCAGCGACGCCGGCGGAATCCGTATAGAGCCGAATCCCGTTGACCGTCTTCAACTCGACCAACGGCACGCCTCGATCGGTCTCTTGATCAACGACCTTAATGTAGAAATAGCGGTTGTCCCGCTCCGCTTCGGAACCAACAACCAAACTCACGAGAATCAGCAGAGCGGACACGAGCACCTCAATAGTTTTGACACGAGCGCGATGATCACGCCAAGATTCCTTGGATCGGCTTGCCGTATTCGATCTCTAGCCGCTTGCGACCGGGCACGGCGAGTCGACGAGGATCCAGGCCGAGCTGTTGCAGCAACGTGGCGTGGATGTCCGTGACGTAATGTCGGTCTTCAATCGCATGAAAACCTAATTCGTCCGTCTTGCCGTGAACGTGTCCGCCCTTGATGCCACCACCCGCCATCCAAACCGAGAAGCCATACGGATGATGATCTCGACCATTTGAACCTTGAGAACCTGGCGTCCTGCCGAATTCAGTCGCCCAAACGACCAGTGTTTCGTCCAACAAGCCGCGCTGCTTGAGATCTTTAAGTAAGCCGGCGATCGGCTGGTCGGTCGCCGCGCAATTCTTTTCGTGATTCGCCTTCAGGCCACCGTGAGCATCCCATCCGCCGGCCCCGCCGTTACTGCCGTGGTAAATCTGAACAAATCGAACGCCCCGTTCAACAAGTCGCCGAGCGCCCAAACAAAGTTTGCCAAACTCGAGCTTCCTATCCAGTCCGTAGAGCTTTCTCGTCGCCGCGGTCTCTTGAGAAAAATTAACGACATCAGGCACCGCCATCTGCATCCGAAACGCCAGTTCGTACGACTTGATTCGAGCTCGCAAAGCGTCGTCGTTTGGGTACTCGATGGAGGAAAGCCGATTGAGTTTACCCAGCAACTCGAATTCGCCTTT
>JBLHLE010000891.1:0-3949 GCA_047620805.1 Pirellulaceae bacterium | reverse complement strand
AGGCTCTTGCAATTCAGACAAAGTGGCTCAATGTTGACTACAGAGCGGCTAGATTCACTGGTCCATAGCGGTATAGAAGAACGCTATTTCGCTCCGCGAAATGCGACTATGCGTCGCCCTGCACCAAGAAACCTCGGTCTGCTTTCGAATCGGCATTGACTCCGATCCCCGTAGCCCGTAATTACCGTGCGTCACGTTTGCGCGCAGTTGGCAGGCTCGTCCTCAAAGGCGATTGAGAGGTGGAGATTGATCGATAAAACACTAAACAGCGCGAGGGAATTAGTCCGTGAAATCTGGGACATCGAACAACACGATGAGATCCCCGAACTAGCGGAAGCGAGTGGTCGATTCGCCGAACGCATGTCCAACTTGGGTTTGGTTATTATCTACTGCCTGTTCGTATCCTACGGAGGCATGTTGATTTACCGCATGATCCCCGACGGTTGGATTGCGAGCGGCGAATATCTCTACACCAAATGGTGGTTCTGGTGTCTGCTTGCACTCGTCGTAATCGGCGGATTGCGGTTTGGGCTGGGCGCAACCAAGTTTCTAAAGCGATGGAATATCGCCAGCGTACTTAGTGTTCTGCTGCTCTTCGACTGCATCTTGAAACACGGGCCGCCGCTATTCGGAGCGGACGGTTACTCGTACGTCGACACTTGCCTAGGCTCGATTAAGGACTGGCGAGTCTACGACTTTGTCGAAAAGATGTTTGGTCTTTAATTCGGCGACGTTTTTCTTTTCTAGAATTTTTTATTAGCCAACGTCTCGCCAGTTTTTGGGTCGACGAATTCGACATACTTACCCGCCGTTTCATCGCCGAAAATAACGCTGGCACCCGACTCGTCGAACTTTCGCGTATTCGGGTCAACGATCTCGATGTACTGATCATTGCCTCCAAGTTGGCGGAATCTCTGCCAACCGCGCGTGGTAAACCGCGGCACAAAGTTAATGACGAAGTAGTGCAGAAACGGTTCGGAAGAATTAGTCAGAATTTTCTCCGCTCGAATTCTTCGCAATCAGGGTTAGCTTTTTCGCTTTCGACCAGCGTTTCACAGCATACTCGCGTTTTAGGGCAGCCGAGTGGGACTCGAGTTCCTCGGAATGGACCAATTCGACGGGGCCGCGGCCGCGAGTGTACTTCGCACCCGCTCCTTGATTGTGTTTTTCAATCCGTTGATCCAGATCTTTGCAGATTCCTGAATACAGGCTGTCGTCACTACAGCGAACGAGATAAAAGTGCCATATTTCTTGCATTCCGAGATCATGCCAAAGATCGAAAAACACGCATAGCTCAGTTTTACAAACGCGAACTGCTCCGTGGCATTTGGCCTGCCGAGCAACTAAAATAAGGGCGGCTCGGAATACTCACTCGAGAGCAAAAGGTCGTCGTTCATCGACTGCCGCACATCGCCCTGCGTCCTACCTCCTTGAAGCGACTACGTCATGCACACACTACTTGGGTTTCGTTCTGCATTCCTTTTGACACTCCCGCTACTCGGTCTTTGTTCTTCGCTTTACCTACCTGCCGTAGTTGAAGCGCAAGGCACTCGCGCCGATTACGAACGTTCTGCCAAACTGCGCTCGCTGACCGACGAGACAGTTATCAAGACTAAGATCGAGCCGAATTGGTACGCCGACAACCAACGCTTCTGGTACCGCAATGACTTGGCAGACGGCAATCGCGAGTTCATCAATGTCGACGTCGCGGCCGGCAAAAGAGAAACGGCACTCGACCACGCGCGTCTAGCAAAAGCACTTGCCGAGTCGACGCAAGAAGAAGTGCAGGCGGACAAGCTACCGATTGACTGGATCGTCTACGACGCGGAAAGCTTTACTGTTTCAGTTAAAGGGAAGGGATGGCAAGTACAAACCCAGGACTATTCCATTGCCTCAGTCGACGATCCCAAACGTTTGCCAGCGAACAAATTCAAACGAGAACATACTCGCTCCAGTGGATTTGCCCAAGCCAGGGACGTCTCTCCCGACAAGACTTACAAGACGTTCTCACGCGACCACAACCTGTGGCTCCGCGAAGAGCAGGGCGGTGAAGAACACCAACTGACGACGGATGGTGAAGATGGCAAGGACTACCGGGACGGAGTATTCTGGTCGCCGGATTCGTCGCATTTCATCGCGCTGAAACACTACCGTGGCCAGGACCACATCATCAATTGGGTCGAGTCCTCCCCCCAGGATCAAGTTCAGCCAAAACTGCACGCGCAGAATTACATCAAACCGGGCGACAAGATCACCCAACACAAACCTCATCTATTCGAAGTCGCCAGTCGCAAGGAAATCCCCGTCGACGATAAATTCTTCTCCAATCCCTATCAAATGGACGGGCATCGCTGGTCGGCGGATTCACGGCGCTTTTCGTTTTATTACAACCAGCGGGGCCACCAAGTCGTCAGGATCGTCGTCATCGACGGGACGACGGGCGAAACCGCGGCATTAGTCAATGAAGAGAGCAAGACGTTCGTCGACTACGCCTTCAAGCAGTTTGCCTACTACCTGGACGATCAGCACGAAATAGTGTGGATGTCCGAACGCGACGGCTGGAATCACCTCTACCTCTACGACTCTCGAACCGGCGACGTCAAAAACCAAATCACCAAAGGTACCTGGATCGTAAATAAGGTTGAACATATCGACGAATCCAAGCGACAGATTTGGTTCAAAGCCAGCGGCATTTACCCTGAGCAAGACCCGTACTATATTCACCACTGCCGGATCGACATGGACGGCAGCAATTTCACCGTTCTGACCAGCGGGAATGGGACTCACAAAATTCAGCCTTCTCCCGACGGCAAATTCTTTATCGACACCTACTCCAGAGTCGACCTCCCTCCGCAACACGAGCTACGTAATTCCGCCGACGGCAAATTGGTCTGCAAGCTCGAGCAAGCGGACTGGACGGCGTTACTAAACACAGGTTGGCAAGTGCCCGAGCGATTTGTGGCGAAGGCGCGAGATGGCAAAACCGATATCTATGGCGTCATTTGGCGTCCCACCAATTTCGACCCCAAGAAGACTTACCCGATCATTGAAAAGATATACGCCGGACCTCACGGTTCCTTCGTACCGAAACACTTTTACCAACATTTTCGAGTTCAAGATCTAGCCGAAATCGGTTTCATTGTGGTTCAAATGGACGGTCTGGGAACTTCAAATCGCAACAAGGCGTTTCACGATGTATGCTGGAAAAACCTTGGCGACTCCGGTTTCCCCGACCGCATCCTCTGGATCAAAGAGGCCGCCAAGAAATACCCCTATATGGACGTCAAGCGCGTCGGCATCTTCGGCGGCTCCGCGGGCGGGCAGAGTTCAACTCGAGCGCTACTGGCACATGGTGACTTCTATAAAGTCGCCGTTTCCGATTGCGGCTGCCACGACAATCGCATGGACAAAATTTGGTGGAACGAACTTTGGATGAGCTGGCCAATCGGGCCACATTATGCTGAGCAGTCGAATGTAACCAACGCCCACAAATTAGAGGGCAAGCTGCTACTCACCGTTGGCGAACTCGATCGAAACGTCGACCCCGCTTCAACGATGCAAGTCGTTGACGCACTAATCAGAGCGGACAAGGATTTCGACCTTATTGTCTTTCCCGGCGGCGGGCACGGCGTCGGCGACAGCCCTTACGGTGTTCGACGGCGACGAGACTTCTTCGTTCGACACCTGCTAGGCGTGGAACCCCGAGCGAACTGACCGTTTGCGAACTGACCGTTTGCGAACGGGCCCTTGCGAAATAGCCTCAAACGCAACAGCTACATGTCGATCTCGAAACGCTGGCGACGTTCGCGAGCGATAAAGCTCTGCGCGAGCTCGTCACCTACCACGGATTCTTTTTCTGGGTCCCAGCGTATTTCCCTTCCTAGCCGCGCCGCGATTCCCGCCAAATGACAAGTCGACAGCGCGCGATGGTGTGAGTAAACATCCGAAA
>JBLHLE010000890.1:0-3952 GCA_047620805.1 Pirellulaceae bacterium | reverse complement strand
TCTTAAGGATCCGTACTTTGTAGAGCGTAAACTTTATCCGAACGTCGACTTCTATTCCGGTGTGATTTACCGAGCTATTGGAATCCCAGTTCAGATGTTCACTGTGTTGTTTGCAATCGGCCGCTTGCCCGGCTGGATTGCTCACTGGGTGGAGATGCACAACTCGGCTACCAAGCGTATTTGCCGTCCTCGTCAGATTTATACAGGTACGACGGTGCGAGACTTCGTTCCGATTGAAAAACGTGGGTAAGGTTTAACGAATACCGAACACCTAGAAATCGACGTGCGAGTTAAACTCGCACGTCGTTTTTTTTTGCGCGCAAATCCAGACCCTGTAAGAATTTCCTCGCATGGGGCTACCAACCATCAATGATATAGCAGTTTGTCCTTTCTGAATTAGTTGGTTCGCCTGTCGGGATTGGAACATTTGCGCCGATAGAACAGATAACGGGCGCAATATGCGCTCGGGTTGTGATTGCGCGCAAACTGATTCCAAGGTGCAAATATGAAGACGATGTTTCGCTGGACAGCAGTCATCGGGCTAGTTCTTACGTTGATACTCCCCGGCAGCCTCTCGGCAAACGAGCAGGCTTCTGTGGTTCGAGGAAGTTGGCGGTCGCGGACGATTGAGGTCGAGGGGCTTCAAGACGGCGAGAAAGCACCCGTCGTTTCGACAGTAAAGTTACATCCCAGTGGTCGAATCATGGCATCTGCTGGCGACGATCACCTCGTCCGCATATGGGATCTTCGCGAAGCGACCGTGATCCACAAACTAACAGGACATACCGACTGGGTGCGGGCGCTGTCGTTCTCCCCAGATGGCAACTTGTTGGCTTCAGGTGGTAACGATCGACACATCCGTGTTTGGAATGTCGAGACGGGGCGGAAGCTGGAGATCGACTTGGTACACCCGCAGGCGATTGCCGGCATCTTGTTCAACAAAACAGGAGATGAGTTGGTCGTTATCGGTTTTGAGAAGACCGCTCGGGTGTACTCCACGACGGAATGGAAGCTTCTTAGAGAGATTGGGTGCCCTTGTCAGGATATGCGAGCGATTAGCTTGTCACCAGATGGGAAGATAATGGCTGCTGGCGGACGCAACGGCATCATCCGCTGGTGGACGACCGATATGGACAACATTCTGCTGGATCGAGCAGCGCATCGTCAGCGCGTGCGGAGTGTCGCGTTTTCCAGTGACAGTAAATGGTTTGCTTCGGCTGGGGAGGATGGTCGAGTTGTTCTTCGCTCGACGACCAATCCCGAATCGACCGCAACTTTGCCGCGTGTGACTGCCAAGATTTTCTCGATCGCGTTTATCGAAAGCGCGTTTCTGGCGACGGCCGGAAGTGATGATCTGATTCGGATTTGGGACATCAACTCCCGTGAAGAAGTGGCGCGTTTGAATGGTCATCTCGGAACAATTGTTTCTTTGGACTACCAAAACGGCGTGCTTGTGTCTGGCAGCTACGACACGACTATCCGTGTTTGGGATCAGCGCGATGCAACAGCATTGGAAGCCGAGACGGGTCCCCGAATCGGAAATGCACGCATCGGAATCATCAAATAGTGGTACAGAATTCAATTCAGCCAAGAACATAAATTCACCCAAGAACATAAATTCAACCAAGAACATAAATTCAACCAAGAACATAAATTCAACCAAGAACATAAATTCAACCAAGAACATAAAAATTCAACCAAGAACATAGATCAGGCACGGAGGTCTATCGTGGGAATGTTAGCCCGACTCAAGCAGCTCAAGAAACAACTGTCGCAAAGAAAGCGTCCTCAGCTAGAATTAGCTGAAACGGAGCAGCGGCGTTGTCGTTTCGAGACGATGGAAGCTCGGCAAATGTTGGACGCGGATCCGGTGTTCATCGGCGCCGTCTACACGGAAGCCGATGGTGGAGCGGATCACAATGGAGACACTTTCGAGGTCTCGTTCGAAGGCGGTGCCGAAGGCACTCAGCTGACTCGTTTGATCCTTAGTGGAGACCAAACCAGCCGATCGGATAACAACCCCGGTCTCGACGAAGGCGATGTCGTCTTTGACACGGAACCCGGCGGTATCGGCGCGGACGGCTACTACGCGTTTGAATTGATTTCCGTGGTGAGTGCTGACGGTACTGTGCGTACCGACGCAACCGTCGAAGCTACCGTGTTGGATGGGAGCTCTCTGCTAGTACTGGATTTTACGAACTTCTACAAAGGCGACAAACTGACCTTTTCTATCGATGTCGATGAGCTGGTCTTTTGGGAACCGGGAACAACGGATGTCGACGAAATAAACGATGGGCTCGACCCGCTGACCTCCGGACTGGAATTTCAACGTTCCACGATGGAAGCGCGTTTCACCGCCCCGCATTTCGAATCGGCGACGGCGACTGGCATGTTCATGAACGCCTACGATAACGACTTTGCAGAAGTCGATCAGACGCTTGGCGAAAAACTCCGCTTGCCCGCCGACGACGAACGTGAAAATCGCGACCGAACTGCAGGAGCGTTAGGTGAGATCGAACAAGTTCCTCAGCCAATTTCGATTTCCGGTACCGTATTCCACGATCGAAATCGCGATCTGGTCCAAGACCCGACTCAGGGGGACCACGGAATTGAAGGGACGACGTTAGCGCTTTGGCGACAGTCGGCAAACGGTGTTTACGAACAAGTTGTTGGCGACGATGGACAACAGTTGACCACGAGAACGGATGCCAACGGCGATTATGAATTCGGCGATGACCTCGGTTTAATGCCCGCTACTTACCGGGTTGTCGAGACGCAACCCAATGGCTACGCCGTAAGTGTCGGGGCCATCGCGGGCGAAGTCGCCGGAGCCGCAACCGGTATCGTGCTCGACTCCGATAGGCTCAGCGAAATCCACATTCCGAACGGTGGGACTGCCGCCGTCGATTACGACTTTGCCGAGGCCAAAATGGCCAGCATCAGCGGTCACGTCTACCACGACCGCAATGACAACGGGCAACGACAGGGCGGCGAAGAAGGTATCCAGGGCGTCGAGGTTGTTGCCGTCGACGCGGCCGGTATCGTCGCCGGACGGACCACGACAAACGGCCAGGGCTTCTATCAAATCGACGACCTCGAACCGGGTACGTACACTCTTCGAGAGACGCACCCCGGGCGTTGGATCGATGGCCGCGATGCAGCGGGAACTGTCGAGCGATTCGGTGTTGGCACTTTGGTCGTCGGTGGAGCCCTCAATCCAGGTGACACGATTAGCACGATTGAACTCCGCAGCGAAGAACGCGGCGTTAATTACGATTTTGGTGAACTGTTGGGAAGTCTTCGCGGTGTCGTACATCTCGATCCCAATGGCAACTGCATCAACGAAGAAGGTGAGTTGGGACTCGGCGGTGTGACGATTGTGCTTACCGACGAAAATGGTCAAACGCAAACGGCTACCACCGACGCTCAAGGGCGGTACGCATTTACCGACTTGTTGATTGGTTCGTATACCGCGACCCAGGTTCAGCCCGGCGGATATTTCCACGGCGGACAAGTTGTTGGTAGTGGCGACGGTAATTCGACGGTGCCCAACACGATTTCAAGCATTCTTATCGATAGCGACTCGCAACATCTCGTAAATTACAACTTCTGTGAGAATGTTGGTTCACTCAGCGGATTTGTGTACCACGACCGCGACAATGACGGTCTCCGCGCAGGTGGCGAAGAGGCAATTCCGGGTGTGACATTGAGTTTGCAGCACGAGGACGGCTCCGCTGTTCTCGATGAGAATCAACAACCTCGGACAACGGTTACCAATAACAGCGGTTTCTATCAATTCACCGATCTTACTCCTGGCGTCTACCAGGTCGTGGAAGATCATCCCGCCACCTGGATTGATGGTTTGGACACTCCCGGTACGGTCGACGGAGTCGATAGTGGTTCAGTAAGCAATCCCGGCGACTCGCTAGTGCAGATCGATCTGACTCAGCCA
>JBLHLE010000889.1:0-3957 GCA_047620805.1 Pirellulaceae bacterium | reverse complement strand
CCGAGAACTTTCAAAAAAACTGCAACTTTTTTTGTCAGTTCGATATTATCATTCCGCCGACGGTACGTAACGTTTTCGACGTTTAGTTGACGCGGCGAGCGAGACACCCAATAGCAACATGGAAAGTTGCGTTGCATCGATCTTCAGTTGGCAATTGACGTCGTCCGATTTCAGTTTCTCAAACGTGCCAGCCTCGAGCACGCGGTAGTACAACCAGAATCCCTACCGGAAGATCGCACTGCTTCCATCTTCACCACCGCCTCAATACGAGACAGAGTTTAAAAGGCAGGATTGACTGGAATCGCGTTTCTCCCCAGGGACGGCAACGGCCGCGAGTTCACGGCCTACTTACGGCGATATCTGCGGAAAACGAAGTCGACTTCGTCGCGTTCCTCGACAATTTCCCACTCTTCAACGTTGAAGGCTGGAAAGTACGTGTCGCCGTCAAACTCGCCTTTGATCGTGGTGAGGTACATCTCATCGGCGAGCGGGATAGCCTGTTCGTATACTGAGCCTCCGCCAGCAACGAACACCGTTGGACCCATGCCATTGGCCATCTCGAGTGCGTCAGCAAGTGACGGCGCCGCTTCCGCCCCGTCGACTGAAGTGCTCCGTGTCAGGACGATCGCTTTCGTGCCAGTCGGCAAATCCGGGCCAAAGATCTCATACGACTTACGGCCCAACACGACCACGTTTCCGCTGACGAAACGTAGGTACTGCTCGTATTCCTTCGGTACGCTCCACGGCATTCCGTCGCCGCTACCGATAACTCGATTCTCAGACATCGCGGAAATTATGATCATGTTTCACCTTCTAATTCTCACACAAGTGAGTTGTTTATTGACAGTTTCTAAGTGTGTCACGGCAGAAGCCGCTTAACCCGTTGCTTGAGGTAGGGCAGCACTTCTTCCGCGAACCATGGATTCTTCTTGATCCAGATGTTGTTTCGCGGACTTGGATGAGGAAGGGGCAGACATGCTGGCCTGTATTCCTTCCACGCCTGAACAGTCGCGGTCAGTGTCGATTTGCGTTGTTTTCCAAGTCGATATTTCTGTGCGTAGGCGCCGACCACCAGAGTCAGCTTGACGCCGGACAACTTCTCAAGCAGTCGCTCGTGCCAAAGCTCGGCGCACTCAGGACGTGGAGGCAGGTCGCCGGACTTACCTGTTCCCGGATAGCAAAAGCCCATTGGAACGAGTGCGATCTTCGATTCGTTGTAAAAATCGGCCGAATCCACACCCAGCCAATCTCGCAGCCGGTCGCCGCTTGGATCAGCCCACGCGACACCACTGTCGTGAACTCGTTGACCCGGGGCTTGTCCGATAATCAGAATACTAGCATCCTGATGGGCGGCGAGGATCGGCCGCGGACCGCACGGCAGATCTTTCTCACATTCTCTGCAGCCTCGAATCTCAACGAGCAATTTGAGCAATGATGACTCGAGTTTGGGAACCTTCATCAGGTGTCTTTCTTTGCCACATCCCCGCGAGCGCCGGAGACAGACACTCCGGTGCTGAAGGGACGGGAACTAGGCTTGGAAGTTCGGATTGTAGTAGTACTTCAGCGCGACGATTTTACCGTCTTTCCATTCTGAGATCTGAACTTGCTGAGGCCAGAATTTCGTCCCGTCTTTCATGTCGGCTTTGATCGTATATTCGGCCATCGTCACGCCATTTCCGTTGCCATCATCAGACGCTACCGCGATCGCTCCGATATCTACGCCGTGGAACGCTGCCACCTTCGTCAGGAATTCCTTTTCAAAGGCGACCATGTTTGCTCGTCCTTCGCGGCGCGTGCCGTCTCCCATTTCAATCTGGTAGGCGTCTTCCGCGTAGTACTCTTCCATCACTTCAACGAACTCGCCCTTGGCACAACGCTCCACGAACGTGCGTTGCATGTCCAATAGGTTGCTCTTGATGCTGGTTTCAGTCATTTTCATTTCCTCTGTCAATTAGGGTCTTGGAACAAGTATGACGCGGACGGCCACACTGAGAACTACTCACCAACTCCCGCGAACCGGACTCCAGTAAGCTGGGACATTTGTTTCTGATACGTCGTCAGGTCCTTCGTCGAGAACTCGCTTAGCTGCTCATGGCCGCACGCTCGAGCCATAACTTTCATTAGCTCGACGGTCGCTTGCAGATAGTTCTGCAATTGCGAGGCAGAGGCCTGAATCTTCAGCCGCTTCCTCAAATGATCCTTCTGCGTCGCTATTCCGACCGGGCAGTTATTCGTCTGGCAAGCTCGCATTCCAAGGCAACCAATGGCCTGCATCGCACTGTTCGCGATCGCGATTCCATCGGCTCCAAGCGCCAGTGCTTTGAGGAAGTCACTTTCTGTCCGCAACCCGCCCGTCACGATCAGAGTCACCTGCTTGGCGTCGGTGCGGTCCAGATGCTGCCTGGCCCGAGCTAACGCAGGAATCGTGGCCACTGAAATGTTGTTCTTGAAAACATTCGGAGCGGCTCCCGTCCCGCCTCCACGACCATCGAGAATGATGTAGTCAACGCCAACGCTCAGCGCGAAGTCGATGTCGTCTTCAATGTGTTGTGCGGACATCTTGAACCCAATGGGAATCCCACCACTTGCATGACGGACATCTGTCGCCAGTTGTCGAAAGTCATCGGCAGTCCGCAGATCCGCGAACCTTGACGGGCTGATTGCAGGTTCTCCTTCAATCAGACTACGCACCTCGGCAATGCGTCCTTTCACTTTCGCGCCCGGCAAATGCCCCCCCGTCCCCGTCTTGGCACCCTGCCCCGCTTTGAAATGAAAGGCCTGAACCGAACTGACTTTGTCCAGAGACCAGCCGAACATGGCAGAGGCAAGTTCGTAGAAGTACCGGCTGTTCTCCTTGAGTTCACTCTCCAGCATTCCGCCTTCGCCACTGCAGATACCAGTGCCGGCGAGTTCAGCGCCGCGAGCAAGAGCGATCTTTGCCTCTTCCGACAACGCCCCAAAGCTCATGTCACTCACAAAGATCGGGATGTCCAGAACCAACGGCTTCTTCGCGCCCGGTCCAATTACCAGCTGAGTGCCAACTTCCGCCTCGTCTTCCAGCGGCCGCCGGGCGAGCTGCGCGGTTAAGAGTTGTAGGTCTTCCCAGCGAGGGAGCTCGGTCAGCGGCACTCCCATCGCCGAGACTGCGCCGTGATGTCCAACCTTCGACAGGCCATCGCGAGCAAGCTGCTGGATGTAGTTAACATACGGCTCCTCAGCCGCGCCGTGATTATCGGCATACTGGCCGAGATATTCGTCGCGGCGAAAGCTCTGTGGGTTCTTTTGTTCCCACTCTCGAATCTCGTCTTCATCGACAACAACCGCGTCCGCTTCCTTATCAATCCATGCTTTGAACTTGTGCAGTCGTTCTTCGTTGTTGTATTCGCTGACCCCAGTGTCGGTCCTGCAAGTCGCTCCAACGGCAGACTTCGGCGGTTTTAGACATATACATTCCAATGTTGAGTGAGAGGAGTGTCGCATTGCTTGTCCCCATTGGACGTCGCGACTGTGAGAGATCTTACTGCTCTTCGCAAGAAACTTGAAAAGTTCGCCCCGCTGTCTCTAGAAGATGCCCCAAAGCACCGTTTCAGTGCCTGTGGCCGCTTCCATGATTCGCAGAAACTCGTCTAACTTCGGCCTGAGAACTCAAGACCGATTTGATGCAATTTGAGAATGTAACCAACCCAACCAAGTGGGGAAACCCGCAGGTGTACCTGGTCGTCTCGTGTACTCCGTGCTCACCAGCAAACGTTAACCAAGACATCGCTCCGTTGGCTCCAAAAGCCCAAAACTATTCGCCTGTCATCCCAAAACTATTCGCCTGTCATCGTGTTCGCGCACTCGATCAACGCGCGAAGAGCTCGCCGAGCTTCTGCAACTTGGTCATCCTGACAGCGTCACCTCACTGATGCGCAAGGCCAACATCGTACTCGACAACGATCCAGAAGTGGCAAGACA
>JBLHLE010000888.1:0-3958 GCA_047620805.1 Pirellulaceae bacterium | reverse complement strand
TCTTTTGTTACCTGTAAGGCAACATCGCTTAACCCGCGTCCCGTTCCTCGCTGATGACATGCTAAACAATTGTTATCCGCCAATTTGGCCTCGGGACCTTCAAGTTTGGATGGCGCGATGTTTTCTGCCAGAAACTCGACGAGCGCCCGTTGCTGGTCAGCAGCGAAGTGATAACCGGGATGCTCGGCGTTAGCTTCTCCAAGGCAACCTTTGCGAGAAGTATCCAATTCCAGTGTTTTTTCGAGTCTGGCCTCGTGAAGCTTTGCGTCGTGGCAACTACCGCAACGATGCTTTGCAAAAAGCATCTTCCCCTTGGCAATTGTGGCTGCGCTTTCATTTATCCTTTCATCCGCTAACACATCCTGTTCGACGTTCAGTGTTTTCAAGAAGGTGATGACGTCCGCTTTCTCTTTCTTGGACAGATCGAAAACTGGCATCCGGTGATTTGCAATCACCGATGCAGGATTCGTGAGCCAGCGACCGAAAAACTCCGGCGTTCGCTTTGCTGCGATGTTTTCGAGAGGACCCCCGCCGTGGACATTGACCTGGTCGTTGCTGCCAATTCCAGCCGCGGTGTGGCATGCGAGACAGCCAACGGTGAATACCATTTGTCGGCCCCGATCAACGTCGCCCTGAGTTTCATTGGGTGTCGACTTCGGCGGTTTCGAATTGGAAAACAAGTATGCCGCGATGGCTTTAGCATTGTCTGACGACAGCCCGAAATATGGCATGTTGCGTTGGGCGTTGGTGGATTGTCGACCGTCGTCAGTCAATCGCTTGACGAGCCAGTTTGTTCGTAAGTTGCCTCGAACTCCGGCCAACGACGGACCAGGATTGGACTCTGCGGGTACGCTGTGACAGGCGGAGCAGCGATGCTTCTTGGCCAATCGTGCTCCGCGAATGAGACTCTCGTCAAACTCCGCCCCATCAGCTCGAAAAAGCCATCGCGCCCCGATCGGCTCCCATTGGTACGTCGGACCACGCCAGTAGAGTCGTAGCAGTGTCCCAGTATTTCCTTGATGGGTCACTGACAACGGATGTCGATCGAAGTTCAACTTTGTCGGTTTACTCGAAATCCACTGCGGCTTTTCTGAAGACGCCTGTAAGAGAACTCTATCACCAACAGTGACTTTGACTTCGCCGCTAACAAATGCTGCGAATTGATATTCACCGGTCCCTTGGGCAAACAGAAGTCCCTCCCACTGAACGGAGCGCGCGCTCTGTTTTCCGGCGCGTTCAATCGTGGGTACGACGGATTGGATCTTCGTGCCATCTTCGGAACGATATGTCACGTCAATGCCCGAACGAAACTCACCGTCCTCCTGGGCCAATCCTGAATTGAATGAGGAGAGCACGACCAGCGCAACGAGAATGCGTAGGCCCAAGCGACAATCGAAACGAAACATCGTATAGATCCTAGAGGGCATCGAGAAAGCGAAGGATTGAACAGCGTGGCCGCAACGATTCCTCTGTGATGAATCGCTAGTTCAGCATCTCATCGATCAAACTATCGATGTCTTCCATAGGTAGATCCATTTTTCCGGCGGCGCGAGCAAACAACAGTTTTTCAGAATCGGACAGCTTGCGGTCGGCGGCCATCACTTCCAACAGATGACGAAGCAGGTTTAAGCACTCGGCTCGCGTGCCTGGAATGGTGATTTCGGCCTCGACGCTAGTGGCGTAGGAAAGCGCCGCGCCGAATTCAGCGTCGCTGAGTCCCCATCTCTCGGCACGCAATGAGAGCATCTGAATTTCGTCCGATGTGAACGCTCCGTCCGCCGCAGCCATCACAAGCAAGTTACGAATTTTGTCTTTACTGGAAGTGTCGCCTTGGCTCATTCGGGAGCCCCCTTTTTGTCTGCTGGATTTTCGTCGACCGCACCAAGTGGTTTAGCTGCGGTTATTGTAATCGTATTCGCGTAGATGTGCGTCTTCTGTTTCTCGTAATACCAACCGTCAATTGCGATACTGTCTCCAGGTCGCGACAAGCTGTAGTCGGAAATGTCAAACGATAGCTGCGCCGTGTCGGCCAATTCACCTTTGATCTGTACGTTGCCAGCTTTAACAGTAAATGTTCCTTTGCGTAACGCGGTAAGCTGACCCGCTACGAGAAACGAGGAAGTTTCCACCTTGGGTTTCTTCACCTCGCCAACATCTGCAAAAAGTGCCTCGTTGCCCAAGCCCGCATTAGGGAAAACACCAATCTCGTATCCCTCTCGTGGCGTAAACACCGTCAACTTAGTAACTGCGTTTTGAGGGATGCCTCGCTTATCAAACTCGTTGGTAAATCGGATAAACATACCGGGTTGCAATAATTCGGCAGATCCCGAAGCTTGAAACTGAATCGCCAGTGGGTTCTCGGGCACTTTCACTAACCACTGTTCGCCCTTCTCCCCTTTCACCTGCAGGAAGCCAGGACCGACTGCGTGAATTGTGGCAGACTTTCGAAACTTTTCTCGCGGTGGCTGGTTCGGGTTGCGATTCTGATTCTGAGACCATGCTGTACTGCCAAAAACATTGGAAAACATCGCGATTGCAAAGGCCACTGCAGTGATTCGATATCGAATTCTCATGGAACTCCTCGTCCCGTACGCATGTCCGGGTTGAAAATGGGCGTGATTAATGCAGGCTGCTCCCCAAAACCAGGAAGTTTGGGGGGTAGGGCTACGCGTGAACTTCGGTGTCTTTCACTAACATAAAGGATACCTTTCTCGGATCGATTACTCAAACATCAAAACTGATCTCCGCTTTTACTGAATTCGGCCCGAAAATCCAACGCTAAAGATCTAAGATCTGGACCCTAACGAGGAATCTCAGCCATGTCGGAAAATATCCAACAGATGACTGTGCCCGCTTTCATCGCGATGAAAGCTTCTGGAAAGAAGATCAGCATGGTCACGGCATACGACTACAGGATGGCGGAGTTGGTGGACTCTGCGGGTGTCGATGGAATTCTGGTCGGGGATAGCATGTCGATGGTGGTCCAGGGTCACACGACGACTCTGCCAGTGACGCTGGACGAAATCATCTACCATGCCGAAATGGTTGGCCGCGCCGTAAAGCAAGCGCTCGTCGTTGTCGACATGCCGTTTCCAACGAACTACCTCGGCAACTACAAGGCCATCGAATTGGCCGGCAGGATCCTCAAGGAAACACGTTGCCAAGCGGTGAAACTTGAGGGTGGTGCCGAACAGGCCGAGACGATTGCGGCCATGGTCTCCGCCGGAATTCCGGTTATGGCTCACGTCGGGTTGCGACCACAAAGCGTTCATCAAATGGGCGGTTACAAAGTCCAACGAGACGAGGATCAGCTTCTCAAAGACGCGCTGGCCGCACAAAACTCAGGCGCGTTCGGAGTCGTCATCGAATGTATCCCGGCGGCGATGGCGGAGCGAATCACGCAAGCGTTGTACATTCCAACGATCGGTATCGGGGCCGGTTCGGACTGCGACGGGCAGGTATTGGTAATCAACGACTTACTCGGATTGACGAGCGGGTATGTGCCTCGATTCGTCAAAACGTACGCCAATCTGAAAGAGACAATCACACAGGCAGTCGGACAATACACCGCCGACGTTCGATCAGGAGAGTTTCCGGCGCCGGAACACGAATTCAAGAATTAACGCGAACGAAAATCTAGAATCAGCGGTCCCAGGCGATTTCCGGTTCAGCTCAGAATCAATCTCTCCATCGAAAGAAAATAAATGCCCAATCGCTTGGCTGATGAAACGAGCCCCTACTTACTTCAACATCAAAACAACCCAGTCGACTGGTACCCTTGGGGCCCGGAAGCGTTGGAGAAGTCGCGCGACGAGAATCTACCAATCTTTCTGTCGATCGGGTATTCCGCCTGTCACTGGTGCCATGTGATGGAACACGAGAGTTTTGAAGACGAGTCGATTGCGGAACAGTTGCGCGGTCGTTTTGTTTGTGTCAAAGTCGACCGGGAGGAGCGTCC
>JBLHLE010000887.1:0-3966 GCA_047620805.1 Pirellulaceae bacterium | reverse complement strand
CCAATAGGTGTCTGGCTGGCTGACACCGTATGGCAGCCGATACATTGTTGCCTAACGAATAGTTGAGCGCCGAGTTGCGGATCACCTTTGGCGTCGGCGACCTGTTGTTGTATGGCTTCAAAAGCCAGCTCGCCGATGCGTGCGACATTGGGCGCCAGCAGACGCTGAATAGATTGATGCGCCTCATCGGCGGCTTTCTTAACGTTGGCATCGGCATGGTCGCGGGAAACGGAGACCTTGGCCGCATATTCGCTGGCACCCAACTCGGCGATAGCCGCCAGTAGAGTTGCCGTGGTATGCGCTGACTTCCAACCCGATTCGATGGCGGCTGCTCCCAACTCTTTGGCGTCAGCTTCCGTTAAAGAACTAGTTTGTTGAGCCAACAAAACTCCAAAGGCTAGTTTGCGTACTTCTTCGTCGTCCGACTGAGTCTGTTTGACGAAGTACTCGACGTTGCTCTGGTTGGCCGGATCGTAGACGAACGACAGACGACTTAGCATTGCCTCGCCACTACGGTTGTTCGATCTCGACAATGCGACCAGGGCCGAAACGGTATCGTTGATTGCTGCTCCGTGCAGTCTGAGGGCTTCGATGGCTTTGAGTCGAAGGGCGCCGGCCGTGTCGGTGGCCATGGCCAGAGTTGCAACTTGCTGCAGCTCACTCTCGCCCAGTTGCGGGAGTCCGACGAGCACTTCCGGTGGTACGACCCCCTGCCCTGCGTTAAATTTCAAATTGGCGAGATTCAGCCGATGTCTCGGCAGTTCCTGGCGGAGCAATGTGGCAATCTCGGCATTCCCCGTCGCGGCCGCATGTCGGATAACTTGTTCGATGCGAGTCGAATGGCTCCAAGTTGTCGGTTTGTAATACGGGCCGGTGGTGTCGGGACGAGTGCCCCACCAGTCGCCAGTCCACTCGCCCTCGTTGTGGTACAGGCGACAAAGGGCCGTCAAGATATCTGGGCGAAGCTGGCCGAGATTTTTGCCCGGTGTCTGCATAGCCAATTCGCACAGGCCGTCCGCCGCGTTCGGTAGATGCAACTGGGAAAGAGCCAGCAGAGCTCCTTGTGCCACAGGCGTCGGTTGCCGTTCTATTGCTGCAAGACAGGCTTCGACTGCTTCCAATCGCACCAGTGCGTTGACTGCCGCGTGGGCGACAAGCGGATCGGCATCGGCAGTCAACGGCACGATCGCCGCCGCGTGCTTCGGCTGGCCAAGTCGCCCAAGTCCAATTGCCGCTTGCATTCGGACTCGTGGACTCTCGTCGTTCAGAGCTTTTAGTAAAGGCTCTGCCGCCACCGACTTCACTTCGCTGATGCGATCGGTTAACGCTCGCAGAGCATGTTCGCGAATCGTGGCATCCGCAGATAAAGATTCGAGGAACGCATGCGAGCCCGCACCGGAGAACTGTTTCAGCGTGAATACTGCCGTAACACGGACATCGAGATCCGCGTTGCTCGACGCTATCTTCTCAAGTCCCGCGATGAGTTCTGTAGACGAGTCGCGCCGCAGAATTTCGCGTTGCGCGGACTGTCGATAAACCAAACTGGGGCGTTGCAGATAGCCCAGCAAATCCTTGGCAGACGCTGCGTTCATGTTCGGGAACGCGGTCTCCTTAGCGTCGTCTGCCGTGACGCGAACTACGTACCCAACATTCGGGCTATTGTACGAAAACGAACCGCCATCCCAACTTGCAATGTAGATTCTCGCGTTTGCATCCACATCCATATCGGTCGGTCGAGAGACGCGAACGAACTCCTCTTGTTCTGCCGTGAAGCCCGCCCCGTTGGCTTTGAGCGGATGGCGGTAAATGATCGAGCGGCCCCAATCGCATGTGTAAAGTGCGCGGTTGTATGGTGCGGGGAGTCCCGGTTCAGCAAGGAACAGAGAGCCAGTGGGTGAACCTCCACCGTAATCCGCCAGCGGCTGGACCATGTACTTAGTGAAATTCTTGAAGTAGATCGGGTAACCGTAGTGACCGGTTGGAACGATGTGGCTCAGGCGAACGTCCCAGCCACCGCCGTCGTTGGTGTTGTCTCGCGTAAAGACATTTAACTGTGGGTCGACGGCGACGTCGTAAATATTTCGAGTGCCGCGAGCGAAAATTTCCATTTCGCTACCATCGGGTCGTACGCGTACGATGCCTCCGCCGTAAAGCTGCAATTCCGTGCCGTCTTTGCCTTTGGCATTGGTAAATCCAAAGTCGCCGATGGCGATGTAAATCCAGCCGTCAATTCCCATTCGGAATCCGTTGGTGCAGTGATCTGCACCCCGTTGAGCGAGCGCTGGAGTTCCGAGTCCTTCGATGAGAACTTCGTTGCGATCGGCCACGCCGTCCTTGTCATCGTCGTGGAACAGTCGCAACAACGGAGGATGCAGAACCCACATCTTTCCGTCGTCGTAGTGCATTCCGCGAACGCTACCGACTTTATCGGCGAACACATTGAACTTATCGGCCACTCCGTCGTTGTCTTCGTCGATGCAGCGAACGATCTGTTGGACCTTGGTTTTGTCCTTGCCGAGTGAGCCGTTTTGGTCTACGCCGACAAACACTTCGCCGGTTGGCGAGCTGGCAATACAGGTGGGGTAGTTTACGTTTGGTGGTGCCGCGAACAGTGTCGCCGAGAAACCAGCGGGAACTGCCACGCTGGAAAGAGCTCCGGCGGCTTGCACTTGCCGTAGAGGTTTCGGGCGATCGCTGGCCTTCACCATTTTGGTTCCGAAAACCTCGAATTCGTAGATGCTCATCCATGCGCCAGAACTCATCTCCGTACCTGTGACGCGGACGTACTGAATGTCCTTGACAGTAAACTTGTGATCTTGAACCTGTTCAGTGGATTCCGTTTTGGTGTAGTCGGCCAACATCTGCCATTTGTCACCGTCAACTGACCCTTCGAGTCGATAGCGGTAGAGTTTCGGGAATTCCCACACCAAGCGACAACCAGTGATTTCTTCCGGTTTACCTAAGTCCACTTGGAGCCAGTAGTCCTGGCCATTGTCCGGAGCGCACCAGCGACTGTCGTAGCGACCGTCAAAGGCATCCACGACGGGTCGGCCGTTTTGAGTCGCAGAGGCGGAGCCGTTCTTCTTCAAGGCGATGTTCTCAGGCACAAGACCCTTTTCGTTGGGCTTCACTGCGGGCGTCGGTTGACCGGCAGGCAAAGTCTGTTTTAGTTGAGGTACCGAATCGTTAGCACTAAAGTGATCCTCGTCCAATTTGTCCAACGACCACAAAAATCCTCGCGTTAACATGTTGAGATACTGAGGGGTCATCATCGTTTCGTTGTGATGGCCGATCGTCGTACCGAACACGCGCCCCTTGCCGTACTCGTTCGTCCATACGCAAACTTCATTCTTCTTCGTGTCGCGACTGGTCGACTGAGCGAGAGGAGTTGTCTTGTCCCATAGCTTACTGATCAAGTACAGCTCGCCTTGCGGTGTGTCCCAAGTGTCGCCGAAACCGTCCATGATCGGATGCTTCTTGTTGATGTTCTCAACTTTATACGAGTAATGAGCGCCGTGTCGATGCGAGGTGACACCACAGAACTTGAACCACTCGTCCGTCTTGTCGCGGTAACTGTGCATCGCGCAGTGAATAACAATTCCGGGCAGCCCATCTTTGTGTGGCTTGAGAACTCGCTCGGTCCATAGGGGATCCGTAACGCCGGCAAAACATTCGTTGTGAACGACGATATCGAAATCCTTCGCCCAGTCCCGGTTCTCGTAGATGGAGATTTTGGTGTCCGTCGTTGAGCCACCCTGCTGAATTACCGTCCAGGTCACTCGCGCCCGAGCGGAAATTCCTTGCGTGATGATTTCTTTCTGATTGGTGTAGTCGTGGCAACACCCGCCAGTAATCAACAAAGCGCGGATTGGCTTTTGGTTGGGATCAATAGCGTGAGCCCGGTTGAGTATGCCCAGGCACAAAGAAATTGCGACGACAAAGCGTAGGCAAGAACGAACTGAGCGA
>JBLHLE010000886.1:0-3967 GCA_047620805.1 Pirellulaceae bacterium | reverse complement strand
TCTGCTGCTTCAAATCTCTGCTGCTTCAAATCTCTGCTGCTTCAAATCTCTGCTGCTTCAAATCTCTGCTGCTTCAAATCTCTGCTGCTTCAAATCTCTGCTGCTTCAAATCTCTGCTGCTTCAAATCTCTGCTGCTTCAAATTCTCTGCTTCATCCAAGTTGTTCGTTTGTTTAACCGTTAGCCAAAGACGAATGCCGAACAAAATTAACCACTCGTTAGATACCAGGCGGCATTCTTCGGCGGCGTCCGCGCGAACGCCGCCTGCACGAATCATACATCAACGCTTTCATGGCGATTTCTTCTGCCTGACGGTTAAACCCCCTCAGAACTTAGGTAAAGACAATGTTTCAAATCCCTGGCACACATCCCTGGCACACAATCTTCAATGGAACAACGAAACTGGCCTGCCGAGAAACTGGCCTGCCGAGAAACTGGCCTGCCGAGAAACTGGCCTGCCGAGGCAGAATCTAACGCAGATACGTACGAAAGGCCAGTACCACCACCAGTGGGATACGCGTCTCGCGCGGGACGCTGATGCCACAAGTCTCATGCCACAGTCTCATGCCACAGTCTCATGCCACAGTCTGGCCGTGGTCGCAATTCTCAATCCAAGTCTTTTCTCAATCCAAGTCTTTTCTCAATCCAAGTCTTTTCTCAATCCAAGTCTTTTCTCAATCCAGACATTCCCAACTTGAGTTCAAGTCTAGCTGTCGCCCAGCGACGATCGACAAAGACTTCATTTCATCGATCGCGAAAGCAATTGATCCAACAGATCGTTATGCCGCGGCCACGTACCAGCAGCAATCCATCGTTTCCAAGGTTGCGACTTCCGCTTAACCGATGTCGCCGGTAAAGTAATCAAGGAAGGGATTGCATAAACGGAGGCCCAATTTCTAACGCGAGGTTTCCAACGCGAGGTTTCTAACGCGAGGTTTCTGATGACCGAAGACCCGATGCCAGAAGACACAACAACTCAGGCCCGGCGGCGAATTGCCGACGCGTATTCGCCCTCGCTGCTACGCGAGCTTGCTCACGTTCTGGCCGACAAATTGGGGGACCATCTGTCGGCCGTACAGAACAGCGAGGGCAGCGTACTCAATTGGCAGGCGCCCGACGGCAACATCCAACTCGCCCGCGAAGTTCTCAGCGAGGGACAGTCCGATCTCGACGCAAGTTCGCTCCGCGCTCTCTTTTGTCGCCGCATCGACACTATGCTCGCCCGCGGCCACAACTTGCACGACCCGCGATATATTGGACACCAAGTCCCGGCGCCATTGCCCATTGCCGGCTTGTTTGATGCCGTCGGTTCGGTGACGAATCAAGTGATGGCCATTTACGAGATGGGACCTTGGGCGACCTCCGTCGAGCGGGCGATGATCGAGCAGCTCGGAGAAAAGATCGGCTGGGCGCCTGACAGTTTCGCGGGACTCATCACTCACGGTGGATCGCTGGCGAATCTTACCGCCTTGCTAACGGCTCGCAATGTCGCCTTTGACCATGGCTGGGAGAACGGCATCGACGTCCCCACCCCTACCCTCGTCGTCCACGGTGATTCGCACTACAGCGTCAGTCGCTCGGCAGGAATCCTTGGCATCGGGACCAAGAACGTCGTCAAAGCCGAACTCGATGAACTCCGCCGTATCGACCCCCAAAAACTTGACGACCAGCTTGCCAGTCTCAAGGCCGAGGGTCGCTCGATCATGGCGGTGGTGGCCTGTGCCTGTGCAACGCCGATCGGAGCGTTCGATCCCTTGGCCGAAATCGCGGCAGTCTGCCAGCAGCATCAAGTCTGGATGCACGTCGATGCCGCGCACGGAGGAGCCGTCTGTTTCAGCGACCGACACAAGCACTTACTAAACGGTTGGGAGCAAGTCGACAGTTTGATTTGGGACGCTCACAAAATGATGTTCGTTCCCGCGCTGTGCGCGTTCGTCTTCTATAAGAACAAGCAACATCGCTTCGAGACCTTTCGCCAAAACGCCCCTTACCTGTTCGACCCATCAGAACCCGGGATGGCGGAATACGACAGCGGACTGCTGACGGTCGAATGTACGAAGCGGGCAACCGCCTATGGATTGTGGGGCGTGTGGTCGCTGTTCGGGCCCAGTCTGTTTGGCGACATGGTCGATGTCACGTTCGATACGGCGACGAAACTTCACGAGAAGTTGGAGGAAGCGGAGGACTTTCAAGCCCTCCACAAACCACAGTGCAACATCGTGGCCTTCCGCCACATTCCCAAACACATGAAGGACGCTCCGCCTGAGACAATCGGGCGACTCCAGCACCAGCTCCGACACGACCTGATCCGCTCCGGCGAATTCTACATCGTCCAAACAACATTCAACGGAGTACCCGCTCTCCGCGTCACCGTCTGCAATCCACTCACCGATGAATCCCACATCGATCAATTGCTGGACGAACTGCGAAAGCTTAGTCGGAGTTATTAGCAGCACGAGCATGGAATATCGGTTTAGACACGACCACTCAAAATGACTATTCAACATGAAACGATTCAATACCGTCGGCGCATTCATTGACGAATCCAAACAATGGCAAGATGAACTTCGCCAGCTCCGCAAAATCCTGACAGCCACGGGGCTCGATGAAGAAGTGAAGTGGGGAGCCCCTTGCTATACGTACAATGGAAAGAACATCGTCGGCATGGGTTCCTTCAAGTCATATTGCGGCCTGTGGTTCTTCCAAGGAGCCCTTCTTTCCGATCCCCACAAGGTGCTCATCAACGCCCAAGAGGGAACGACAAAAGCATTGCGGCAATGGCGATTCAACTCGATTCAGGACATCAAAGTCCGTCGCATTAAGGCCTACGTCGCTGAGGCGCTAACAAACGCGAAACGGGGCAAGCAGATCAGACCCGATCGCTCCAAGCCCATTACAGTTCCAGCCGAATTGAAGTCCGCTTTTACAAAGAATAAGAAAGCTGCGGCAGCATTCAATGAATTGACCAAGGGCAAGCAACGAGAATACACAGAATACATTGCCGACGCAAAACGGGACGAAACGAAACAAAGCCGCATCAAGAAGATTCTGCCCATGATTGCCGCTGGCCAAGGCCTGAACGACAAATACCGCAGCTAGGAACAACCGAGACCCCTCAATCCAAAACAAAATAGCAAGAAAAGATAGTGAGAAAATTACCCGGCAAGAAAATAAGACATTAAAAAAAAGGGTGGGCGACCGCAGATCCAGCCGCGAAATGGCGACAAATACGTACTGTGAAGCAGCTCCAACCGTATCATGGCCTGCCAGGCTGTGACTTCCCGCAAACGACCGAGATGACTCGCACCCCAACCCAACAAGTCCTGCCCTTGGCAAACTCAAAAAGCTCACTAGAATCGTCGAGTGTAGAGAGTCCGAGGTGCATCTAGGAGAACCAACTATGTCGGTATTTCGTTTCTTGGCTTTATTGTTCTTCATCGCGACGCTAGTAAACTATGCGCGAGCAGAGGAAGTTCGGTTGGGTCAACCCGAGCTTACTTCGGGTATCCCTGGCAAGGGGAAACTCACGAGAAAGCAAATCGAGAAGTGGTTGGAAAATGAAGCCAACCACGCGGAACTTACCCCAAAACTCCCTCTCGGAGTGTCCGCTGGTCAGGCGAACATTAAAGGACTCAAAGAAAACCCACTCACTCGAGCGAAAATTGAACTCGGTCGACAGCTCTATTTCGACAAGCGTCTATCTGCCGACAACACCGTTAGCTGCGCGGACTGTCACCATCCGGACGAAGGCTACGCTCGGCACACGCAATTTGGCGTTGGCATCGATGGACAACAGGGCGGTCGCAATTCACCGGTCAGCTATAACCGTATCTTGAGCGACCTGCAATTCTGGGATGGCCGAGCGGGTTCGCTAGAGGAACAAGCTGTTGGCCCGATCGCCAATCCGATCGAAATGGGCAACACCCACGAAAATGCGGTTACGACTCTGAAAGGGATTGGCGGCTACA
>JBLHLE010000885.1:0-3970 GCA_047620805.1 Pirellulaceae bacterium | reverse complement strand
CGACCCCGTGTAAAGCGACCCCGTGTAAAGCGACCCCGTGTAAAGCGACCCCGTGTAAAGCGACCCCGTGTAAAGCGACCCCGTGTAAAGCTGACATTGGCTTCTGCGAAATAGACGAAGATTTGGAAGCGGCCCGCTGTAGTATTCAGCGGGCCGTTCCTTTTGCGCTAACACAGCACGACTTCCACTGCTTCTGCTGTTTTCTGTGGCGCTGTTTTCCTGCGGAGTTGGCGGGTTTCAGCTGCGGGGCCGCGGGTGGTGCCATAGAAGTACAACACGCGTCGAGGTTTAATAACCGCCGGCAGGCGTGTAGTGTCGATTGCAAAGGCGATATTGAGTTGAATACGCCCCTTTTGGGGACTCTTTGCGGATACCGCGGTCATTGTTTGACGCCAATCGCCTTCAATTCCACATTAGCATTGACGTCAACGGTCCAAACAAATGATCATACGGTCGATGTTAGTGGAGAGTTGAGGGCGGGATTCCGTCTATTCGTAAAGGATTCGATGTGAGCATTTCCTGGATTCGCAGTTTTGTAGTCGGCATTGGTTTTTCCCTTGGACTCCTGCTGCCGTTATTCGCTGACGGTTGGAGGCATGATGGGAGCGGTCGTTTTCCAAATGCGAAACCTCCGGTGAATTGGTCGCTGGAGGACAATGTATCTTGGAAGGTTGAACTTCCCGGTCGCAGTTTGGCTTCTCCTGTCGTCTTCTCGGATCGAGTTTTTGTAACTTCGGATCCTGCGGAATTGATGTGTTTGTCAGTCAAGGATGGCCAAACGCTGTGGCAAGCATCGCACGAATACGCCGATGTATTTGGCGATCAAAAAGGACAGCTGATCGAAGCGAATCTCAAACTGGCAGAGGATATTCGCAAGCAGCGCGAGGGTCTCAATCGCAAACGTGACGAAGCGAAAAAAGCAGGCCAGGTCGAAACGCAGGAGGACATCCAAGAACGAATGGAGAAGCTGCAAGAACGTTACAACGAATTAACTGTCTATCCACCTAAACCCGGTGGCGATACCGGTAACTCGACTAGCACTCCCGTTAGCGACGGCAAGAATATATTTTCAGTCTTCGCGACAGGAATCGTTTCGTCACATACGCTCGACGGAAAGAGAAATTGGATAACGTTTATCAAGGGCGGTCGCGGAGATCATTCTGCTTCGCCGCTGCTGGTCGATGGTAAGTTGATCGTGCATCTTCGCGATCTGGTTGCGTTGGATCCAAGTACGGGTGATGTCCTTTGGCGAGTGGCTACGGACGAACGCCACGGGAGTCCCGTGGCGGCGAAAATTGGTGACGATTTTGTGCTGCTGACCGCTGCTGGCGATGTGATCCGAACCGGTGACGGCGCGATCGTCGCGAAACGGCAATTTCGGCTGGACCACAATTCACCCATCGTGGAACGAGATGTCGTCTACTCCATGGAAAACGGCGCGATCAAAGCTTTGCAGCTGCCCGGCAAATTGGCTGACGAGATTGAGCTCGAACTGCAATGGGAAACGTCGAGCACGCGAGCGAATCAGTTGGCGTCGCCGATCTACCACGATGGATTGTTGTATAGCGTCGGCGAACGTGGAATTCTCAGCGTTACGGATGCCAAGACTGGCAAGGGCGTGTATCGCAAGCGGTTAGATTTTGATGGAGGTCGCGTCGATGCCAGCCTGTGTCTTGCCGGCGGACTTCTCTTTGTAAGCAATACGGGCGGCACGACGCTTGTGATTCGGCCGGGTCGCGAATTCGAGTTGGTCGCAAAGAATGACCTCGAAGGGTTCAGCAGTAGTCTTGCCTTTGCTGGACCGCGAATGTACGTCCGAACGCGAAAACATATTTTCTGTGTCGAAGAATAGCCCGCCGCGAAGCGGAAATCGAAATCGATGTGCCAAGTCTGCCCCTCGCCATTCGAGCGTTTCGTTGGCTCTAGAGATTTCGGTCTTTCTTCTCCGGCTCTAAGACTAAAACTTCAACTGCACCAGATTCGTTCTGGATGATTTCCAATTCCAGCGCGCCCGTTCGTACCGAGTCCGAAAAGACGACCTTGTAAATGCCGGGTCCCTCTGGTTTGAAACTTAAGGGCGCCTGTTGGCCGACGGTCAAACCGGGTGTTGGGATACCGTACGCTTCGCCCGGTTCGAGCGAAATTGTGTAGGGATGAACGTACCTGTAGGTGACAATACTCGGGATTCTGATGCTCTCGCCCTGCGGGTCTACAATGCTCGGCGGGGAAGTCAGATAGTTAGTGGGATATTGGAAGGTCACCTTCTTTTGTCCAATGTTTCGGAAAAACACGGTCATTGGAATCTTGCTGTGAATCGCGAATTTTCTTTGGAGCGTAGAGCAAGCGACGCCAAGTTGAACTCCATTTTTGGGAGCCCCAAAGGCGGGCTTGAGGATGGCGATTTGTTCGTGCGCGGCTCGGCCGGTGATATGTCCGTCAATAAACCCGACATAGCTCTTGCGAACTGTGCTGATCGGCAAGGCGAACCCAATTTTGGATTGGAAAGCTCGACTTGCGAACATCATCCCGACCACTTCTCCTTTGCTGTTGAGCAGCGGGCCACCACTTCCTCCACGCTGAACACCCGTCTCGATATCAATCACGTTCTTGTATTGTCGCGTTTCAGAAAGTTGGACGTCGCGACCAGTGCGGAAGACGGAACCGCGCGAGATCGAGTGCGTCGTTTTGGTCGTCGTTCCGATCGCCACGATTGCGTCGCCGATCTTGGCCGGTTCTTTGCGTTGCTCGGGCATCACCGGCAGCGCCTTAGGCGAATGAATTCGCAGCATCGCCAAGTCGTGCTCCTCGTCCGTGCCGACTAAACTAGCGGGGACAACTGTTCCATCGTTCAGCGCGACTTGAATCGAATCGGCGTCGCTGACCGCATGGCAAGCGGTTACTATGTATCCGCGATCATTGACAATGAATCCTGTCGTTATGCCCTCGATAGAAACGGGTTTACGGCCGTTGTTTGTGGGAACGCCGTTGTTTGAAGGCCTACCGTCCGGCGATGTTTCTGTAGGCTTAGTTTTGTCGAACTTAATTGTGTGAATCTTGACCGTGGCGCGAACGGCGGGGCCGTAGATCGGCCCCTTGGCTGAATACTTTTTGTCCGCCTCGATGTCAAAGACCTCGAATTCCAGTGAGCCGGACTCGAGTTCGCTCCAGCTATCTGGTTTGCCGCTGTTATTCCAGATGATTGAATCGGAGAACTTGATTTTGTATTTGCCGACCGTGGGCGAAACGAAGTTTGGGAATCGACTGGCGATTCCTAGACCTGCCGTGCGGACCCAACTCGACTCACCCGGTTTTAGCGCGATGTTGTAAGTCCGTCCCTCCATCCAGGTCATAATGCCTGAAACTTTCATTTTTTCACCGCGTGAGTTAACGACGCTTGGCGTGTGGCACGAGAAGTCTGGATGATATCGAAATGTTGCTTCTTTCTTGCCGGCGTTGCGAAAGTATAAGTCCATCGGAATGTGCTCGCCGATCGCGAACCTGCGACGAAAAGTGGAAATTGCCAGTCCCATTTCGATACCGCGATGCGGTCGCCCGAAAACTGGTTTCAGAATCGCCATTCGATCTGCAGCATCGCCGTACGTTGCGAAAGTCTCGACTCTGAGCGCTTGCTTGTCGTTTTTCACGATTTTGAGTTTCAGCGCGGGCGATGTCAGTATCTCGGACCACACATCTTTCAAATCCTTAGTTCGCTGCACGATCCCAAGCTCGAAACTCAACTCGTACTGGTCGACCAGTGGCGATTCTAAACTGGGGGCGGTTTGTTGAGCGCCCAATCCTAAACTCATCGTGGGAATGCTGCACGGCTCACGTGGTTCGAGCGTAATGGTTTGAGTCGGCTTGGCGTTTCGGGAGATAAGAGTTGATATTTTGACGCTTTCGCCTCGCGAATTCACAAGACTCAGCGGGCGGATCTGAGGGTCGAGCGTGAAATCAAATGTGACTTCCTTGT
>JBLHLE010000884.1:0-3976 GCA_047620805.1 Pirellulaceae bacterium | reverse complement strand
AACTCGAGCGACCGAGTGAATCGGTCATCGTGCCGCTCTATGGCAAAGTCGACTACGTCGCCGATCGACTGGGCGAATACCATCCCATGTGGACGGATTGGCAAGCCGTCATTGGTGTTCCTCACGACATGCCGGTCGTCGGTTACGGCGGCGAAACGGTCAATTACCTGAGATTGTACTCGGCCCGAGGCTCGCAAGATTTCGATATGGAAGTCTTCAACGAAGGCGATTACATTAGTGCAGTTGAACAAAAAGTTCGCGCCGAAACAATATCCAAAGTACTTTACCCGTCCGACGCGGTAGCAGAAGGCAAAGAACTCCGCCTCATCCAAGAGTACTTCCTCGTCGCCTGCTCGACCCGCGACCTCATCCGACGGTTTGAGCAAGACCACGACGATTACGAGTTGCTGCCGCAACATGTCGCGATTCAATTGAACGACACGCACCCAGCGCTTGCGGTGGCAGAGTTGATGCGGTTGCTGGTCGATGAGAAAAACATCGCCTGGGAGATCGCCTGGAGGATTACTCGGGATACGTTGGCATACACTAATCACACGCTGCTGCCCGAAGCACTTGAGAAGTGGTCCGTTTCGCTCGTTGAACGAGTGTTGCCTCGCCATCTGCAGATCATCTTCGAAATCAATCGCCGCTTCATGGATCAGGTCGAAATCAAATGGCCTGGTGATAATGAACGCAAGCGTCGGATGTCCATCATCGAAGAAGGTGACGAACAACAAATCCGCATGTGCAACTTGGCCATCGTCGGCAGCCATTCGGTTAACGGAGTTTCAGCATTGCACTCCGATTTGGTCACGACGAACTTGGTTCCCGATTTCTTTGAACTGTGGCCTGATCACTTCAACAATAAGACCAATGGCATCACGCAACGTCGTTGGCTGCTGCAGTCGAATCCAAAACTTTCCAGCCTGATCACCGAATCTATTGGGAACAGCTGGATCACCGATCTTGACGAACTTCGCAAGTTGGAAACCTTTGCTACCGACAGCAGTTTCCAACAGAATTTTACGAAGGTCAAAGCACACAATAAGCAGTTGCTGGCGAAGATCATCCGCGAGCAAACGAACCTGAATGTCGATCCAGCTTCGATGTTCGATGTGCAAGTGAAGCGAATTCACGAGTACAAGCGGCAGTTGCTAAACATTCTGCGGATCGTGCACGACTTCCACGCTATCACAGAGGACGGTTGGATTCCGGAATGTCCTCGAACTTATATTTTCGGTGGTAAGGCAGCTCCCGGTTATTGGGCGGCCAAGCAATTTATCAAGCTTATTTGCTCGATTAGTCGCACGGTCGAGAAGAATGCCAAGGCGAGCGAACACATGAAAGTGGTCATGCTGCCGAATTACCGAGTTAGCCTGGCCGAGCGCATCTTCCCAGCTTCCGATCTGAGCGAGCAGGTCTCGACGGCTGGCTACGAAGCTTCCGGGACTGGCAATATGAAATTCGCGCTGAACGGTGCCCTGACAATGGGTACACTTGACGGCGCAAACGTCGAGATTAGAGAAGAGGTCGGAGACGACAATATCTTCATCTTTGGCTTGACTGCGGCTCAAATTCAAGAGATTCAATCTGGTGCTGGTTACAATCCTCGCGAATACTTCGATCGAGACGAACGAATCAGACGAGTCTTAGACTCGTTGCGAACTGGAGTGTTCGCTCAACGTCAAGGCGACAGTTTTGAATGGATTGCGGATTACCTTTTGGAACCGGGTGAGAAATACTTCCACCTGGCGGACTTCGAGATGTACTTGGCAGCTCAAGCTCACGCATCGCAGTTGTACACGGACAAAGATGAATGGGCCCGCCGCGCAATTTTGAATGTCGCGCGGGTTGGCAAGTTTTCCAGCGATAGAACCATCCGGGAGTACGCTTCCGAAATTTGGAATTGTGCCTAACGCCGTTTTTGGTCGGCTATATCGAGTCTAAATAGATAATTATCTCAATTTGTTATAGGGTGATGAAATGCGGATCTGCGTCGTAGGCACTGGGTACGTTGGATTGGTAACTGGTACGTGTTTCGCCGAAAACGGTCACACTGTTTTTTGTGTGGACATCGATCAAGCTAAGATCGACGGCTTACAGAATAACAAGCTGCCGATTTACGAACCGGGATTGGAAGAATTGGTATCTAGTAACCAGCGATTTGGTCGGCTGAACTTCACGACGGACCTGGCCGGAGCACTGGACCATGCCGAAGTCGTGTTCATCGCTGTCGGAACACCACAAGCTGACGACGGCTCTGCGAATCTCAAATACGTTTGGGCCGTTGCCAACGATATTCGCGAGAACGCCAAGGATAGCAAAGTTGTCGTGATCAAGAGTACCGTCCCTGTCGGTACCAACGCTGGATTGCTCGAGCGATTAAACAGTGGCTCCATTCAACACTACGGTGCCAGCAATCCCGAGTTTCTCCGCGAAGGGTTGGCGGTCGATGACTGCATGAATCCAGAACGAGTTGTTATCGGTATTCGGGACCAACATACCGAAGACACACTGCGCGAATTGTATGCACCCTATACCGCCATCGGTGTCCCCTTGTTACTAATGGGGCCCGAGAGTGCCGAGATGACCAAATACGTGGCCAACTGTCTGCTGGCGAGCCGGATTTCGTTTATGAACGAAATGGCGAACCTGTGCGAAAGAGTGGGGGCCGATGTCACGCAAGTTCGCGAAGGTATTGGAATGGATTCTCGCATCGGGCCAAAATTCCTGAACCCTGGAGCTGGCTACGGCGGCTCGTGTTTTCCCAAGGATACGCGAGCGTTAATGGCTTTGGCTCGAGACAATGGTGTCGAGCTGAGGATCTTGCCCGAAGTTGATCAGGTAAACGAAGAACAAAAACAGCGTTTCTTTGAGAAGCTATCGACGACGGTCGGCGACCTGAATGGTGCCACGATTGGCATCTGGGGTTTGGCCTTTAAGCCGCAGACGGACGATATTCGCGAAGCCCCTGCTCTGCTCACCATCCAAAATCTACTGGACGCCGGAGCGGTAGTTCGTGTATACGATCCAGAAGCGACGGAGAATGTCAGGACCATTTTCGGTGACAAGATTACTTACTGCGAAGACATGTACGCGGTTTTGGACGACGCATCGGCATTGGCAATTTTGACCGAATGGGAACAATTTGAACGTCCCGACTTCGACGAAATCCACAATCGACTTGCCGCGCCAGTAATCGTCGACGGACGGAATATGTACGAGCCTACTCGCATGGCGCGGCTCGGCTTTACGTATAACAGTGTTGGGCGACAAGTAGTCGCGCCCCTGAATGCTGCTGTGGAAGCGAATGAAGTGTGAATGAATCGCAAGAATCCGAGCTGAATTGCAAAGTAACCGAGCGTCGCTTCGTTTCTTTCAGAGCGAGATTGTGTGAACGGGAAATACACCAAACCGGATGAGGACTTAATATGGACACGATTTTGGTAACAGGCGGAGCCGGATTTATTGGCGGTTGCTTTGTACGCATGCAATTGGCCGGTGGCGACTTGAGAATCGTAAACCTCGACAAACTGACTTACGCTGGTAACCTCGATTCGCTGCAGGCGGTCGAGAACAACCCGAATCACGTTTTCGTTCAGGGTGATATTGGCGATTACGAACTGGTGAGTCAGTTGCTGGATGAGCATCGTCCTCGCGCTATCGTGAATTTCGCCGCGGAGTCGCACGTCGATCGATCGATCGACTCACCAGCCGAGTTTTTGCAAACCAATGTCGTTGGCACCGTTCGGATGCTGGAAGCCGCTCGCGACTATTGGCAAGAGCTGCCAGCGGCTGAGAAGGATGCGTTTCGCTTTCTGCACGTGTCGACCGATGAAGTCTACGGGACTCTGGGCGATACTGGTGCTTTCGTCGAGACGACTCCTTACGCGCCGAATTCGCCTTATGCCGCGTCGAAGGCATCTTCGGACCACTTCGTACGAGCGTTCCACGAAACGTACGGTTTGCCGATCCT
>JBLHLE010000883.1:0-3985 GCA_047620805.1 Pirellulaceae bacterium | reverse complement strand
GAAGCCGCCAAGCAAGAAGCCGCCAAGCAAGAAGCCGCCAAGCAAGAAGCCGCCAAGCAAGAAGCCGCCAAGCAAGAAGCGGCTGCTGCTATTGAAGGTGACACTCCGCAAGTGGAGGCTGCTAAAAAAGACGACGCTGACACGAAACCGGAAGCCGACACGAAGCAGGAAGTTGACACGAAACCGGAAGCCGACACGAAACCGGAAGCCGACACGAAGCAGGAAGCCGACGCGAAGCAGAAAGCTGTCGCGGATGGTGGCAAGCTTAGCGAAGAGGAAATTAAGCAGATCAAGGATAAGGCGGCGGAAGCGAGCCGCAACGAGCAGATCGCGGCCAAGAAGAAGGATCTGGATAAGGCCAAAGCGGATGCGCGGCGGCCGTTTGATAACAATATCCGCGAACTCGAACGGGCCGTACAGGATATTCAGGGCAACGTCGCCGTCTTAGATGGCGATTTCAAGAAGGCTCTCGAATTGATTAAAAAGGCTGGTGGCGAAGATTCGATGCGTTTGGCATGGCTGCAAATTAAATCGGGCGAACTTGACAAGGGACTCGAAGAGGCCGTTAAGAACGTCGGCCGTCACGAAAATGAAGTGCAACCTTTGGCCTGGATGGTTTGGCTGTATTGGGAAGCTGACAAGAAAGACAAAGCCAAGGAGTCGTTTGAGCAGTTGCGTAAAATTTCTGGTCCCATTGATTTAAAAACTCCCGTCTTCGAACGGCTTGCTTCAATTGCCAAGGAATTTGAATATCCGGAAGATTGGCGAGTCAAAAACGATCCGCCCAAAGACGTCGGTGACCGCCCCGAATTGGACTCATTGGGGCCATTTCGTTGGCAGCCAACTGCCGCTAGTCCATGGGAATTGAAAGATTCCGATGGCAAAGTGCGTTCGTTGGTGGATTACGGAGGCAAACCTGTTGTCGTGATTTTCTATCTTGGCTCAGGCTGTTTGCATTGTGCCGAGCAGTTGCATAAATTCGCTCCGATGACCGAGGAGTTTAAGAACGCAGGAATTGAGTTGATCGCGGTGAGTTCAGACGATGAAGCTGGATTGAAACAGTCGATCCAAGATTACGGTAAGGAGAAGATGCCGTTCCCGTTGGTATCCAACGAAGATCGCAGCGTTTTCAAACAGTATCGCTGTTACGACGATTTCGAGAAATCAACTTTACACGGCACGTTCATCATCGACGGCAAAGGACTCGTCCGCTGGCAGGACATAAGCTACGACCCTTTCATGGATGCCGATTTCGTGTTGAAGGAAGCGAAACGCTTGCTCGCGCAGTAGGTGGAATTGTCTCGGTCGTAATTCGTTGCGCGAGTCGCGGTTGGCTTGAACCGATACCGTTGACCGACTTATAGCGTGATCGTCCCGATCGTAATTTGTTGTCCGCGAGTCTGTTTTGTTTAACGCGCGACGCGCCTGTTCTGTGAAGGTTCGGCTGGCAGGCCAATCTTCTTCCCTTGGCTGTTCTAGTCTGGTAGCCTAAGTAGATTACATACCGCTCATTAACATGTATCTACGGATAGATGAAAGCTACAACAACTGAAAACGGAAACACCGCGGTGGATGCGATTCGCATTCGCGGTGCGCGTACGCACAATCTCAAGAATATCGACGTCGACATTCCTCGCAATCAGTTTGTGGTTCTGACGGGGCCGAGTGGATCGGGGAAGAGCAGTCTCGCTTTCGACACGATCTATGCGGAGGGGCAACGGCAGTACATCGAGAGCCTCTCCGTTTATGCTCGGCAATTCTTGCATCAACTCGAGCGGCCCGACGTTGATTTGATCGAGGGTCTGCAGCCGACTATTTGCATTGATCAACGGCCGGGAAGTCAGAATCCTCGCAGCACGGTTGCTACGGTTACGGAGATCTACGACTATCTGCGAATCTTGATGGCTCGTTTGGGAGAGCCTCGATGTTACGCGTGTGGTGAGGCGATTCGCCAGCAGTCACCGCAACAGATTCAGGAACTGATTCTCGATTTGCCTGTCGAGACGAAGATGATGATCCTGGCGCCGATTATTAGAGGCCGTCGTGGTCGCCATGAGGAAGTAATGCAGTTGATTCGCAAAGGCGGCTTTGTTCGCGCTCGAATTGACGGCGACGTCTACGACATCGAGAGCTTACCGGAACTCGACCCGCGTAAGACTCACCATATCGATGCTGTCATCGACCGCGTTGTTATTCGTTCTGGGATCAGTACTCGGATCGCGGAGTCGGTGAATTTGGCTTTGCGATACGGCGACGGTTTGTTGACAACGTTATATCTCGCGCCTGGCAAGACGACGTGGGACGAGCGGCTCCATAGTTCGCTCTACGCTTGTCCGAATTGCGATATCAGCTACGAGGAGATCGAGCCGCGTACTTTCAGTTTCAACAGTCCTTACGGTGCCTGTCCCGGTTGCGATGGATTGGGAGTTACGATTGAGTTCGATCCCGACTTGATAACATTAGACCCCGAGTTGTCGCTGGAAAAGGGAGTTGTTGTTCCCTGGAAGAACCTGGGGCTTGCTTCGCTCAAGCGGGTTAAATTGGAATTCACCGAGTTTATGAATTCCAAAAAATTTGACTGGAATACGCCTTTTTCAGAGCTCTCTAGTTCGACGCTTTCGAAACTTTTCTACGGCGATGGTCGCAAATTCATCGGCTTGGTCAATATGCTGGAGAAGGAGTTAGCGACAACGACGAGCGAAAAACGCAAGCAGGAGTTAGAGGCCTTCCGCGGGGTCGTTACGTGTTCGGATTGTCGCGGCTCTCGCTTGCGACCCGAGGCGAACTCGGTCCAAATTGCGGGCAAGCCGATTCATGAGATCAGTGGTTTGTCGATCGCCGAAGCGCGGGAGTTTTTCGATTCGTTGGAGTTTGGCGAGCAAGAAAAACTCGTCTCGACGCCGCTGGTTACGGAAATCGCCAAGCGTTTGGAGTTTCTCGACAAAGTGGGAGTCAATTATCTGACGCTTGATCGAGCTGCCGATACGTTGAGTGGTGGAGAGTTGCAGCGAGTGCGCTTGGCCAGTAGCATCGGTTCGGGATTGATCGGCGTTTGCTACGTGTTGGATGAGCCGTCGATTGGCTTGCATTCGCGGGACAATCAGCGATTGATAGACGCTTTGCGCGACTTGCAGTATTTGGGAAATACGGTGGTCGTTGTCGAACACGATGAGTCGATGATGCGGCAGGCCGATTTGTTGATCGATATCGGTCCATACGCGGGAAAACGGGGTGGGGAAGTTGTTCGCACCGGTACCCCGCAGGAGTTCATCGCCCACTCAAATGACGATGGCTCGGCGACGGAGTCGTTGACGGCGAAGTATCTCAGCGGCGAAATGAAGATCGAAGTGCCGAAGAAGCGACGTCGAGTGTCAAAGAAGAGGTCGATTCAAATCGAGGCTGCATCGACCAATAACCTCTTAGATGTCAGCACCTATTTTCCGTTGGGTGCCCTGGTGTGCATTACGGGAGTAAGCGGGTCGGGCAAAAGCTCGTTGATTAACGAGACGTTGGCCCGCGCGATACACCGACGATTGGGAAACGTGGCGCCAAAGCCGGGTCCGCATCGCAGCCTTCGCGGCGTAAGTCAGATTGACAAGTTAATCGAAATTGACCAAAGCCCCATCGGCCGAACTCCACGCAGCAACCCGGCAACTTACACGGGCGCGTTCGACGAAATTCGCAAAGTGTTTGCAGGAACGCGCGAAGCAAAGCAGCGAGGCTACAAAGCGAATCGGTTTAGTTTCAATGTGAAGTCCGGCCGTTGCGAAGCTTGCCAGGGACAAGGTCTGCAGAAGATCGAGATGAACTTCTTGCCCGACCTCTACGTTACCTGCAGCGAATGCAATGGCGCTCGTTTCAATCGACAAACTCTGCAAGTTGTCTATCGCGGCAAGTCTATTGCCGACGTGCTCGCCATGTCGATTGATGAATCGGTCGAGTTCTTCGAGAACTTCGCCAACATCCATCGGTTGCTAAAGAGCTT
>JBLHLE010000882.1:0-3992 GCA_047620805.1 Pirellulaceae bacterium | reverse complement strand
GTTGAACATGGAAGTGGACAATCGCATCAATGTTCGCAATGTCGGAATCACAGGCGATGCCACCACGGCGATCGTTGTTATCCAAGGCGGCAACGATTCGCTCGATCTCGAAGTCAGCAGTAACAGTTTCGCTGGCGGAATTTCGATTGACCAAGGGCTGATCGAGGGACACCAGGACAATGCTCTTGGCACGGGTACCGTAACGGTTCTCGACGGCGACGCCGGTGTTTATCTCCGCAACACCAAAACCTACTCCAATGACTTCATCATCAACGGCGATGGTCGCGGCACGGAAGGCGCGATCCGAAACGAGAGCGGCAACAATATCATCGCTGGCACGGTCACTATGACAGGTGACTCGACGATCGTCGTTCGGCCGAACACGCAGCTGACGATCACGGGCGCCCTGTCCGGTGCTCATGTCATGACGAAGGCGGACACCGGAAAACTGATCCTCGGTAGCACCGCTAATACCTATGACGCGCTGAATTTGACTGGTGGCAGCTTACAAGTGAAGAACGACACGGGGTTGGGTGCATCGACCACGAGTTTGGCTCTTGGTCCAGGACAAACGCTGGAATTCAATCCCGACGCAGACTTCACGTCCACGCAGCTAGATTCGCTCTTCTTTAACGGCGGCACCCTTTCTGTCGTGGCCAACGAAGTGACATTGGATCCCGGAACGGCGATCAATGTTGGACTACGATCCGACGTACAGGTTAGCGGCGACGGAGATTTGGTGCTGAACCAGTCGTTCGGCGCTGCAGCGGTTAATAGTCTGACCGTTACGACCGGTTTGCAGGTCTGGTATGACGCCTCGACACTGGCACTTGTCGACGGCGCAGCGGTAACCGCCTGGGCCGATCAATCGGTCAATGCCCGCGATCTCGTCACTTGGACGGGCACTCCGACTTTCGCGGACAACGAGATCAACGGGTTGCCAGCGGTCAGATTCGACTCCAATAACGAGAATCTGCAGATGGCCGATCCCTCCAACGAGTACTTTGCCAATGACGTCTTCATTGTCTTCCGCTCCGGTAACGGCGGCAACTTTGGTCCCGATTGGGGGGCTCCGATTGGCGTCAAGGACGGCGACGACGCCGATCGAACGTGGATGCTCCAGGGCAACGAAGATCGGTTCTGGGATCAAGAGCTGCCATCCGCCGTCAGCAGAAACGGCGCCACGATCTCTTCTGCGAATAACTTCGATATGGGAGGAATCGACGCCAGCCAATACATGGTGCTTAATGTCACGGCTGGTCCCAACAACGGAACTCAAGTCAGGGAGTATATTGTCGGCACCCGCACAGATGCATGGGCCAACAGTCGTTTCGATACGGCCGAGATCATCGCCTACGACAGGAAACTCGAAACCACGGAGCGTGTGGCTGTGGAAAGCTACTTGTCGGGCAAATATGAAATTGGTGGCGAACTTGTTAATGGCGTGGTCAAATCCGGCGCGGGCACGCTCACGCTGGGCGGCGACAATACGTTCAATGGCGAGGTCGTTATCAGGGGCGGCACGCTCGTGGCTGCTCACAACAACGCTTTGGGATTGCACGACGGATCCGCGCCGGATACGGGCGGCGGCACAACCGTGGCAGCGGGCGGGACGCTCGGACTGCCGGGCGGCCTGACGATCAATGGTGAAGACCTGTCGGTCGCCGGCACGATCGCCAATATTTCCGGCGACAACTTCATTGGCGTCAATAGCCCCATCACGGGCTCGGGTTCCGAAATCATCATCGATTCGCAAACGGCTGGCGACACCCTGCAGATAGACTCCGACATCGACCTGCAGATAGGCGGCCTCACCTTCGAAGGTGATGGTGACACCTTGATCAACGGCGATATCTCCGGCGATCTGTTCCCAGGTGCGCCGATTCCCGAGTTGGGCGGCGTCTCCAACGGTTTGGAGATGTGGTTTGATGCGGCGGATATCGACGGCGGGAATGACGGTGCCACCGGCGATCCTCTGCCCGGCGCGACGGTCCAGACCTGGAACGACAAATCGGGCAACAATCATACGGCAACCCGAGCGAATGCTAATCCCAATGTCATTGGCAGTGCTCTGAATGGTCTGCCGGTTGTCGAGAACATAAACGATGCGTATTTCAATGTTGCCGAGGTCGGGTACGCCAAGACTATTTTCTCGGTCGTTCGTTCCACTCAAGCCACTTGGGAAAGCCACGGCGCGACTCTTAACAGAAGAACCGGACGAGCTTCGAACTGGCTGTTCGAGAATGGCAACACCACCTTACACGGCAATCAGTTACCGCAGCGAGCCTGGAAGGACGGCGGCAACCTTGCCGCCCCGTTCCAAATGGCTCCCATCGACCAGTTCATGGTCCTCACGGTCGAGGTAAATGCCGGCGACCCAAATGACGCGCTATTCTACCTGGGCCGAAGCGACTGCTGTATCACCAACATCGAGATGGCCGAGGTCATCGCCTACGACGGCGTGCTCAATGACGGGGACCGCAACGCAGTCCAAGTTTACCTGGCCGACAAGTGGGGCATCAGCGGCAGCTTTGATCCGGTTTCGTTTTCCAACGACGTCACGAAATCGGGCGACGGCACTGTCACCATCGCCGGAGACAATACCTATCAAGGCGAAACCACGGTTGCCGCCGGCACACTAGTCGCGGCCTCCGACACGGCCCTGGGCACGGTCGACGGCGGCACCACGGTGTTGGACGGCGGCACGCTGGCGCTGGACAATACGATCGTCGATCTCGCCGACAATGCAACGGCCGACAACACCGCCAACCTGACGATCTCAGAAGCGCTGACGATCTCCGGTGCGGGTGCGGCGGGCATGGGCGCCATCAGTAATCTCAACGGCAATAACACGATCGTCAACGCGATCGACGTTCAGGATCCTACCGCTCTACCCGAATTTGACCTGACCGATGTCCAGTTATGGCTCGACGCAAGCGACATCAACGGCGACGGCTCGGTACCTGCCGATGGTGCCACAATCACCAACTGGGTCGATAAGTCCGGTCAAGGACACGACGCAGACGTAGTCAGCAACAATCCGCTGTACGTTGCCAACAGCAGCCTCAATAATCGGCCGGTGGTTAATTTCACCAACGACCAATTGGCGACGACCTACAACTTCGACAACCTGGGGGCCAACTACACCATTATCGGCTTGTCGCGGTATACTGGCGGCGACAACGAACGCGTGATCGGCTCGACGACGCAGAACTTTCTCTTCGGACATCATGGCAACCGCTCTGATCGCTGGTACGCCAATGGCTGGATCTGGCAAGGCACCGGGGCGAACGATGGTGATCTGAGCTGGAAGACCTATACTGGTATAATCGGTCCGGACGTCGGTGGCGGGACGACGAGTGTGGATTTCTGGGCCAACGGTACCCAACTCGTCGACAACGGCGGCGGCTTCAACGGTGGATCGTACAAGCCGGGTCGTCTGGCTCTGGGAGGCGGCAATGGCGGAGGATTTGGCGAAACTTCGAATTCCGAAGTTGCCGAAGTCTTCATTTTCGACAGAGCCTTGACAGATGCGGAGCGTCTGCAAGTCGAGTTGTACCTGGATGTCAAATACTTCGGCGCAGCGTTCGCTACGCCTGGGAGTGGCACCGCTACAATAACGTCTAAAGACGACACGCTGACCCTCAACGACGACATTCAGTTTGCGGAATTGACATTTGACGGCGCTGGCGATATCGATGTCGTCGGCGATTTGCTGGAGGGGCCCGCTGGCGGCTCGACAGTTGTCAAGACCGGGCTCGGCACAACCACGATCTTGAGCCTCAATAATACTTACACTGGCCCGACCGACGTGTTAGCTGGCGTGGCGGACGTCGATGGCGCGATCATCAGCGCCACGACCATTCAAAGTGGTGCCACGCTGACCGGTAGCGGATTGATCGATGCAACCGTGGCAGCTCAAACGGGCTCCGTAGTCCACCCCGACGGTGACATGACAATTGGCAATGGCACCGCTGGCGCCTTCACTACCA
>JBLHLE010000881.1:0-3994 GCA_047620805.1 Pirellulaceae bacterium | reverse complement strand
CATCAAAGCCTGTGTGTCGAAGATACCGTTGCCATCAATAGATATATTGCGAATCTTGTATCGAGGTCCCTCGTGAACGACGTAGTTCAAATAGACCCAATCGCCCTCATTACTGAATTGCAATTCGCGACTCACCTTCGCATTAAAGAAACCTAGATTTCGGTAATACAAAGTAAGTCGCTCGATGTCATCATCGATTTTTTCGTAATCAAGTGTGCCGCCAAACAGGTACTTCGCAAAACCAGGTTTCGATTTGACCTGAGTCTCCAGGCGACCGGCGTCGATGTAGCTATTGCCTACAAACTCGACCGACCAAATGCGCTGTTGAATCCCTTCATGGATTTTCAGAATAACGCGACGGTGCTCAGGCTTATCGCCCTCGGCGACGAATACTCGGGCCTTGGCAAAACCTTGGGATTGATAGTATTCCTGGATCTTGCGTCGCGCTTCATCGACGCTGTACATATTTAGTGAATCACCGATCTCTATCCCCGCTTGCTTGCGGAGCGTCTTATCGGCAATGGCGCGATTTCCGTGAAAGAAGACTTCGCGAACTGACGGGCGTTCAATCACCTCAAATGTTACGGCGATCCCGTCATTCGCTTTTTGCGTGTAAGTTCGCACATCGCGGAAATGACCTGAATCTGAAAGGCGACGTACATCGCCCTGAACGGTTTCCGCATCGAAAGGACGACCCTTTTTTGTTTTCAAGTATGAATGTACCGAAATCTCGCTCATCGTTTCGTTGCCGATAATCTTTACGGCAGAAACTGGCGTGGAACCCAAATTGTAAACAGGACCCGTCGCCTTATCGCGGAAAGATTCTCGCTCTGGACCGCCACCCTGTGGAAATGGATTCGCACCACCACCTGGGCCTCCGCCACCATATTGAGCCCATGATGACTGCCCGAACAAACAGCACAAGCAAAACACTAGAAGACTCGGCGCTAATTCCATACGCCAACATTCCATCGTTGTTAATCGCATCCTTGCCATTCCGATGAGTGTGTGTTGAGGAGAATTTGTATTGCTTGTGATACGCAGGTCGACGAATTTGGGTTCGCTGCGATCACACATGGATTTTGGTCGGCTACAGATACAAGAACTCTGGCTCGGTCGCAATAGATGTTGGGCGCGATCTAAGTTCCAACGCCTCGGTTTCAAGCCGAGAACGCCGTGTCTGATGGATTGCTAGCAGAGAAGCGTCCAGCGAATCCAAGCCGACAACTGCCAAAATCGGTACGACTGAAAGGAATTGGCCAAATCGATACGCTTCAACAATCGACGCAACTCGACGAACGGAAACCAGTAACATAGATTTTCCTGGCGACTTTTGAACAGGATCCGGTAACTGCTAAGAAACTACCGCGAGAGAACGCTAGCGACAAAACCGACGCGACAGAACGCTAGCAAGTGCCGAGTTGAACCGCGGATCCGGCCAAAAAAGACGGATCGACGGGATAGACGCCGTCGCGACAAATAAATCGAAATGGGTAATCGGAATGGGCAAGCCAACTGGCATTAATCGATCGCGATCGCAGTTCGCAAAATGCAGAACTGGTTTTACCTTGGTCGAACTGTTGGTAGTCATCGCCATCATTGGAGTTCTCGCTGCTGTGCTTCTCCCGGCTGTCCAAGCGGCTCGAGAATCTGCCCGACGCATCGAATGCACAAATCATCTCAAGCAACTCGGCATCGCACTCCACGGGCATCACGATGTGTATCGGAGGTTCCCTATCGGGCGCTGGCGAGAGTGGAATGCCGACCCCACTCTACGAGAGTTGCGGGGTACGACCCTGACATACCTACTCCCTTTTATCGAGCAGCAAGAGCTCTACGATTCGTACGACTTCAACGAAAACATTATCACTTACCAACTGCTGCGTGGATCGAAAGACCGCATTGGCCTGCAGAAGATTCCTGTATTCACGTGCCCGAGCGACAACTACGGTCGCAAGAGTTCGCACAACGGAGCTGGAGTTAACAACTATGCATCGTCGGCTGGCGGACGCTGGCTCAACAGTCCATCGCGAAGCAATTGCGAATGTGTTCACGGCTTGACGCGAACCTACTTCGATCCTCTCCGCGGTAGTGGCGTACTGCCGAAACTTACAACGACTGGACCGTTCAACGATCGATATTATCGCCAGGATGGCCACCGGCGGGAGATCCCCGAATCCCGGTTCGCAGACATCCAGGATGGCACGTCCAACACAATCTTCATGGGGGAGATACTCGTCGGCAGCCGAATTTGGCTCGACCGCGGCTGGGGCGACGAAACCCACAACGGCTGCGGCTCAACAACCACTATAGTGCCGATCAATTTCCGCACCTCGGGGACGCAAGCGGATGTCGACAACGGACTCGATGGCTGTAACGCCAACTGCAACGCGAACTTCAGTTTCGGCTTCAGGTCGAATCATGCACAAGTAGCCAACTTCGTGCTCGGTGACGGATCTTGTCGATTCATTGACGAGAACATCGATCACTGGACGTACCAATATTTAGGAGCGATTCGGGATGGAAACGCGACCGGGCCATTCTAGAAAATCCTGTAATGAGAAATCCTGTAATGAGAAATCCCGTCATGGGAAATCCATAAGTCGGCCTAGTGCTATTTGCGCTCGCGATGGCTCCGCGCGGACGATATCGACGTTAGTAGCAGCGATCGTTTTGGTGCTATTAGGCGGCTGTGCCGAGCCGTCCCTGCAACTGATCCCCGTTACTGGCGTGGTCACGTTGGACGGCGACCCAGTCCAAGGCGTAGCATTAGTCTTTCAATACCAGGGGGCCGGACCACCTGCTCGCGGAGTGACGGACGAGGTGGGGTGGTTTCAGCTAACGACAAGACAATCGAACGACGGGGTCGTCGCAGGACTACACACTGTCACGATACTTGGCTTTCGGCATCCAGTAGCTTCCCGCGGCGACGACGAAGATGCCGATCCCAATCAACCTCGCGACGGCACATGGTTCATCCCACGGCGTTACGCATTTGGCGATACGTCGAATCTGGAGGCCGACGTTTCGTCGACGAACAGTCATTTCGAATTTCAGTTGGCAACGGAACCGAAAGGATAGCGCAAGAACATCGGCTACGCTGCACAAAGCGAGTGCCTACTTGAGCGCGCTCGACATATCGAATGCCGTAAGTTTGTTCTCCAGCATTCGCGGCAATATCAAGAGGCACTTGTCTACGAGATAAGCATGGTCCGCTGAACCACGAGGAAACTCCATCAGGACTTTGGCTTCCCCTTTGGTATCGATATGGAAGACCTTTCCGGCTCGCCAGTCGGTGACCACGAAACCGCCCTTGCCGTCCACTTCAACGCCGTCCAAATTGCCGGTCGGCTTGCTCGTAATCACTTTGCGTTTTCCCGTGGCGATATCGATCTCGATCAAGCGACCGGGTATGTTCGTCGAGAAGTCCTCTTGAAACTCTCTTCCCCATCCGCCGAGATACAATTTTCCCTTATGTGCCAGCAAGCCGTTGGGATGTTCTAGCTCTTCACCTTCGGCAAAGACGGAAACCTTGCCTTGCTGAATTTGATAGACGCGACTTGCTGCCATGTCTGAAACATAAACTGTTCCATCGTCTCCGCAGGCCAGATCGTTCAGAAACTTGGCTTCCTTGATTTCGAATACTTTATCGATCTTGGCCGATTCGATATCAACGCACACAACTCGATCGATGTCGCTAACCCAAAGCTTAGCTCCAAAGCTACGCACGCCTTTAGGTGCGTTGAATCCAGTAACCCATTTGTTCTTTACCATCTTGCCGTCGATGGTCAACTTTGAAATCCAGCCATCGCCATCCTTCTCCTTTCCGCCTCCGCCGCCAATTTGCGAGAGAAAAAGGAATCCAGATTTAGCGTCGTAGTAAGCACTTTCGGGAGCCGATATTCCTTCGGTCACTTCCCAAACAACCGGAAACTTCGATTTCTTCGCATCGTCTGCCAACACTGGAAGAGAGATAGCTAAGATCAGAGTCGCT
>JBLHLE010000880.1:0-3994 GCA_047620805.1 Pirellulaceae bacterium | reverse complement strand
AACAAACCGAAACCATAGAAACAACACCCGCCACAACGCCAGACGAGTCACTCGACCTACCTCCCGAAACCGCTGAATCCAGCGAACTGGACTCGCCGGACAAACCATCGACTGAAGCGATTGCCCTGCCAAACGACGGTGCGAGAAATGGTGAGAAAGAAGCGGGCGCCCAACCTGCTACCGACGTCGCTTTGGTACCAGAACAAACAGGAGTGGAATCGGCCTTAGAGGCTGCGACGACACCGGAATTGAAAGCCGACTCCGAAGCGGCTGAGTCGGAAGAAACAGAGGCAACGCGGGTACGGATCGAGAAATCTGCGCATCTGGCGTCAGCCGCCAGCAGCGGTGAAAACTCGCAAATTGAGGCTGACAGTTCCGCGACAAGAACAGCTCCGCAATCGCCCCCAGACGCGGCGGGCGAAGGAACGAGTCCCGCTGAAATCGGCAACGAAGCTCCTCGAGACGATTCAAACCATCAACAGCGAAGAGACGCGCGTAATCCGAGGGCAAGCGAGGCTTCCAAGGTGGCGGAGACCACGACCCCGGACAAAGTTGAACCAGCAGCGGGCCTTACTACCGAGTTAGGCAAAGCCAGCTCGACGAGCCAGCAGGCCACGGAAAACGGAAACAACGCGCCGATTGCACCTGCGGAATTCGGCCCCAGCGCGAAGATCGCTCAAACACTGCTCGGCAAAAGCGTTCAACGCGGTACCGGTGATGGTACTAATTTACAGGGCGCCGAGCAGGCAAGGTTGATAAACCGTGTCGCTCGAGCCATGACATCAGCTCACGACCAAGGCGCCCCGCTGCGGATCCGTCTCAGTCCCCCGGAGTTGGGCTCCATTCGCTTGGAAATCAAGGTTCAAGACGGTGCGCTGTCTGCCCGAATTGAAGCCGAAACGCCCGCAGCCCGGGCGGCTCTGCTTGAAAACGTCAACGATCTGAGACAGCGACTCGCTGAGCAAGGCATTCGTATCGAACAATTTGACGTGGATCTGAACGATCAACAGGGGAGCGGCGAACTCCCCGAAAACGTAAACCACGAACGAGACGGCGACCGCCCGCAGGACCGAAATGAAGATGAATCTCGCAACGCCACAGAGATTCCCAGTACACACGAAACGAAATCAGACGATCAGCAACTAGAAGGAGACTCTAAGTTGAATGTCATCATTTAGACCGTTGCTGTCGCTGCTATGCGACGGCTGACGAGTCGATGGTTTGTTGAAATAGAACAGCTCGCCACTGCAATGGACGTGGCGCTGCCGACCTGCCCTGGCGGAATGTTGTTTTGCTTTCGAGCACGCCATGAAAATTGACTTTTCGGATTTACGAATCGCCACTGGCGTTTGGAAAAGGACGACTCAAAAAGTCCAATTTCCAATGCGTTTTTCGGTGGTGCATCGTCGCGTTTTGAGTCAATAAACGCGTGGCGTTGCCGCGCGCACTGAAAAGAACAACGAAAGTGAAATTCATATACGGAAAGGACCTTTAGATGTCAAGAATTGACGCGTCACTACCGATCCAACAAACAAATCAGAGGGGCCCAAATGATCTGCGCGATTTGGAACTGGATAACTTCCTCGACCTGATGATCGCGGAATTGCAAAACCAAGATCCACTCGATCCGATGGACAACAATGAGATCCTACAACAGATCAACACAATCCGCGAGATCAGTGCAACGAACGAACTCTCCGATACGTTGGCCGCAGTGCTCACAGGTCAAAACCTGTCGACTGCAAGCAGCTTGATCGGAAAGTCGGTCGATGCATTAACCGACGCTGGTGAGAATATTAAGGGAGTCGTCGACCGAGTTACGGTCGAGGTAAGTGAAGAAGACGAGAACATTCGCGAACTTCGAGTTCACGTGGGCGACAACAGCGTCAAACTGAACAACGTACGCGAAATCAATGAACCTTTGGCGTAATGCGATCTCGCACCGCGGATCAACGTTAGAGGACGATGGCTCGAATCACCTGTTTGGTGCGAGTCAGATGATGTTAACCAAGGAGAATTCGTATGGGTCTTGCATCCGCACTAGCCACAGCGTTGACGGGACTAACTGCTGCCGAAGCGACGATCGACGTCGTCGGTAACAACTTGGCAAACTCCCAAACGGTTGGATTCAAGGCGTCTGACACCGTCTTCTCAACTCAGTTCCTTCAAACCATCGGTCTTGGTTCTGGACCTAGCGCCACCAACGGCGGTACTAACCCACGCCAAGTTGGTTTGGGTACCAAAGTCACGGACATCACCCCCGACTTCACTCAAGGTACTATCGAGATTAGCGGGAGCCCTTCCGATTTGGCGATCCAGGGCGATGGCTTCTTCATGGTAAAAGATGAAACAGGCAGTCCGCTGTTTACCCGCAATGGCATTTTCAGTATCAACTCCCAAAACGAAGTTGTTAACACTAGCGGTCAACGTTTGCTCGGTTTCGGTATCGATGAGTTCTTTCAAATCCAACAAACCGAGCTCGTGCCCGTCACAATTCCGATTGGATCCGCCGCTGTTGCCAAAGCCACCGGCAATGTCTTTCTCGAAGGTACGTTGACCCCAACTGGTGATATCGCGGATACTGCGGAAGTCGTCGAAAGTGTCGTCCTCGGCGACAACTCAGTTCCACAGCCCGATACAGACCTCACCGGCGCAACCATCGCGCCTGTCCCAAGCATAACGGGAACTATTGGCTTTGGCACAGTCGCAGCTGGCGGCGGTCTGCTACCGAGTCAAACGTACCAGTATCAAGTCACTTTCCTCGACCAATTTGGCACGGAATCGCTTCCCAGCGACACGCTCTCGGTGACGTTGACAGCAGGTGACAACGCCGTCCAGCTCAACGCTCTTCCCGACGCGGCAGGTGAATATGCGGCAGTGAGGATCTACCGAACCGCTGCTGGCGGAACGGACTTTTTTCATCTCGCGGACAGCGTTGTGGGCGGTAACTTCACGGACGATGGCTTGACTCCAACCAACCCGGCTGTGCCAATCAACGAAGACGACATTTCCGGGACGTATAGCTACTACGTCACGTTCGGCGACTCGTCCGGTGGCTCAGAATCGCGGCCATCAGAGTTACTTGGCCCAGTCACCGTTAGCGACGGTCGGATCCACCTGCAAAATCTACCGACGCCCCCGGTAGGAGTCGGTATTCCTGCCTACGATCAAGTCCGAATTTATCGAAACCTTAACAATGACTCGAATAGCTTCTATAAAGTCGGAACGGTGGCCGTTGGCGAAGACTTCACGGACTCGGTCCAGGACGATGTGCTTCTTGCCGCACAGGAATCACTGGACTTTGGGGGTCCCCGCGCCCGGGGCGACACTCTCTTAGTAGACGTGTTACGAGAAGATGAGGGTGAGTACGAATCGTTGTTCGACGAAGGAACATTTACACTCCGCTCCCGAAAGGGCGGGCGTTCTCTTAAAGAGCAAGATTTCGAAGTAACAGCTACATCCACGCTGCAACAATTCATTGACTTCATTGAAGATGCGAGCGGAATTCAAAGCGTTTTGTCTGATCCACAAAACCCGCTCAACGCGTCGATAAACAACATTCAAGGCGAAAGTGCGGCGACATTGAATCCCGGCACCAGTATTACATCCGACGGCAAAATTCGCATCGTGTCGAATACGGGTGTGGGCAATGCCGTGACTTTCACTACGTCCCAACTCGAAACAGATGTCGGCACGATATTCGCGCCCAACTTTGGCTTTGGAACCGTGCAGGAGGCTAAAGGCGAAACTGCAGTAACGGACTTCGTGGCCTACGACTCGCTCGGTATCGGACTTAACGTACGCGTCACTGCTGTACTCGAAGACCGAACGTCGAACTTGACGACCTACCGCTGGTATGCAGATTCACCCGACAACGACGCCGTCAGTGGAGTCGATATCTCAATCGGTACTGGATTGGTAACTTTCGATGGCGAAGGTAAATTCGTTAGTAGCACAAACTCACGATTCGGCATCGATCGTCGTAGCGTTCCCT
>JBLHLE010000879.1:0-3999 GCA_047620805.1 Pirellulaceae bacterium | reverse complement strand
TCAATTCGACTCTAACGCTGCGTCGGACTACAGTCCCACGTCGGCCAAGTAACGCTCTGCATCTAGAGCGGCCATGCAGCCGGTTCCCGCTGACGTAATCGCTTGACGATAGTAGTCGTCGGCAACGTCACCCGCGGCAAAAATGCCTTCTACGGACGTATTGGTCCGGAAGGGCACGGTCAGCTTGAGATATCCTTTGTTGTTTATATCCAACTTGCCATTGAGGAAGTCGGTGTTTGGTGTGTGACCGATCGCGAGAAACAGACCAGTCGCTTCGACGTCGCGAGTCGAATCGTCTTTGTTGTTGTTAATTCGGATAGCAGTGACGCCGGTTTCATCGCCCAATACTTCTTGGACCTCGGTATTCCAAAGAATGTCGATCTTCTCGCTATCGAACGCTCTTTGGGCCATGATCTTTGAAGCGCGAAGTGCATCGCGACGGACGACCAGATAAACGACGGAGGCATATTTGGTCAGAAAGGTCGCTTCTTCGACGGCAGAATCTCCGCCGCCAACGACGACCATTGGCTTGTTGCGGAAGCGGGGCAGGGCACCGTCGCAAACTGCACACGCGCTGACGCCGCGATTCTTGAAAGCTTCTTCCGATTCCAAGCCGAGATAGTTGGCTCGAGCACCCGTAGCGACAATAATCGTATGGGTTTCTACGGGATCACCGCTTGCTCGAATTACTTTGTACGGTTTCTCGCTGATGTCGATATCGACGATGTCGTCTTCGATCACGCGAGTGCCGAAGTTCAGAGCTTGCTGTTTCATTAGCTCCATCAGCTCGACACCCTGGACGGCGTAGTGAGGGCGACCGTCTTTGGTGTGTTCTTTTGGTGCGGGGGGCAGATTCCAATGGCGGTCTTTGTCGACGCCAGTTTCCACGAACGCACGTACGTCGCCCGCGGGAAAGCCAGGATAGTTTTCGACTTCGGTAGTTAAGGCAAGCTGGCCCAAGGGGATCATTTCCTGCCTAACGGTACCCTCGAAAAGCAGCGGCTTGAGATTGGCTCGCGCGGCATAAATTGCGGCAGCCCAACCAGCGGGCCCGCTTCCAATAATCACTACGTGTTCAGGCAAGATGAGATTCCTTTCGATTCTTTTTGGTTCGTTTGTGCGGTTGCCGGGCAGTTGAGTTGCGGCGGCGAGGGAGTGTCACTCCCGAATATTCATCCAGCTTGGCCGGCTGGGTTACAACCATTGAAATGGCATTGTTCCCACCAGAATCGAGCCATTATAAGGGTTTGCCTAGTGGCGTCTACAAGCGGTGAATTGGTTCGTGGGTTGTAGCTGCTAGATATTCTCCTGACGGAGCTTGCTTGGTATCATGATTCGTCGGGATTGGTGCAATATTCAGGTCGGATCATGAGCGGGACGCGGTCGCCAGTCGCGAATTCAATTGCCCGCAGACGTTTCCCAACCAATATATCTGAACAAGAACTGGCCCAAAAGAATCCCCGCAGAAACACGTTAAGCAGTATCACGCCCGCAAAAGGACCCCCCATGAGCACCCTGCTCGTTGCCGTTGGATCGTTTTTTGCCTTTATATTGGCTTACCATACCTACGGACGTTGGTTGGCTCGCCGAATCTTCGGCCTCGATCCCGATGCCGTCGTGCCCAGTCAGCAGTTGCGGGACGACGTCGATTTCGTCCCCACCAAAAAAGAAGTCATTTTTGGGCATCATTTCACTAGTATCGCTGGTACAGGGCCAATTGTGGGGCCGGCCATCGCTGTTTTCTGGGGCTGGCTACCCGCCCTGCTGTGGGTGATTTTTGGTTCGATCTTCATCGGTGCGGTGCACGATTTTGGAGCGCTTGTCGTTTCGATGCGGAATCGAGGGCAAACGATTGGTGAAGTCGCCGGACGATTGATTTCGCCGCGAGCCAAATTGTTGTTCCTGCTGGTGCTGTTTTTCGCATTGACCGTCGTCTTGGCCATCTTTGGTTTGGTGATCGCGATTATTTTTGCCAACTATCCCGAATCGGTGCTGTCGGTTTGGATCGAGATTCCGCTGGCGATTGCCATTGGCTATTGGGTCTACAAAAAGAACGGCGACCTGCTCTGGCCCTCGATTGGCGCACTGGTGCTGATGTACGTAGCGATTTACGTAGGCGCGTATCATCTGCCGATAAAACTTCCCGTCGAAAATCCCGTTATCGTTTGGACGGGACTTCTGTTTGCATATTGCTTTTTTGCATCTGTATTGCCCGTTTGGACGCTGCTGCAGCCGCGAGACTTTATTAATAGCCACGAGTTGATTTTGGCTTTAGCCTTGTTGGTCGGCGGATTGATGGTGGCTTCATTCACGGGGCAAGCAGATTTGGTTGCCAGCGCTCCGGCGACGGTCAACGTCGAAGATATGCCCGAAAGCGCGCCGCCGATCTTTCCATTTTTGTTCATCACCATCGCCTGTGGAGCAGTCAGCGGCTTCCACTGTTTGGTGAGTAGCGGCACATCGAGCAAACAAGTTGCGAACGAAATGGATGCACAATATGTCGGTTACGGCGCGATGCTCCTCGAAGGGGCCCTGGCGGTCGTCGTCATTCTCGCCTGCTGTGCGGGAGTTGGCATGGGGCAATTGAGTAGAGATAAAACGACCAATGATTACAGTTACGTCGTCTCTGAATCAGGTGAAAAGGTAACTGGCGTCGCTGCTTGGAATGAGTATTACCCAAAAATCCGAATGGTTAACAAAGATGGCGAAATGGTGGCAGTTGACGGCTGGAAATCGCACGGATTGCCGCATAAACTCGCCGCGTTCATCGAGGGTGGTGCAAACTTTATGTCCGCCATCGGTATTCCGTTGCGAATGGGGGTTGGCATCGTGGCAGTCTTGGTTGCGAGTTTCGCGGCAACAACGCTCGATACTGCAACTCGGCTCCAACGTTATGTGATTCAAGAAATTGCCTGGACGATCAATTGGCGTTGGTTAACCAGCAAGTACGTCGCCACTGCCGTTGCTTTACTCTTCGGTGGCGCAATGGCCCTGCTCAGAGTTGCTCCAGACAAACCGATGGGAACCGGCGGATTGATTTTGTGGCCGCTTTTTGGCGCCACCAACCAGCTTCTGGCGGGACTCGCTTTTATGGTCACAGTGTTCTACCTCTGGCGGCGGAATAAACCAATCATGTTTGCCTTCATTCCCATGCTGGCGATGATCATATTACCAATTTGGGCGATGAGTATTCAGATGGTCGGATGGTACGAATCGAAGAGCTGGCTGTTGCTTGGCATCGGTTCTGGCGTCATGCTGTTGCAGTTCTGGATGATTGTCGAGGCTGTGATTATCTGGCCGAAGGCTAAAGGTGTACTTGAAGAAGCGTTGCCTCCACTCGCAAAACGCCCGCTCGCCGAAACAGGTGGCAGGAGTTGCTGAGCAAGCAACGTCTACCGAGTCGCAACATTACGCATTCAGAAATTGAATTCCCCAAGACATGTCCATCCCTCTTCCATTGTTAGTCACCGGAATTGCTGGTGTCGCCGGATACAACGCCTTTCAGTATTTCCGCGAGAAATTTCCGGGGCAGGTAGTCGGTTTGCGCCGCGTCAACAATTGGCCGCTCAGTGGCGATGGCATCGAACCGTGCGACATGTACGACTTTGAGCAGCTCACTCGCCTGTTTGACAAATACCAGTTTGGCTCTGTGTTGAATGGCGAAGGTACTTGTGCGCTCCGCGCTTGTGAACTCGATCCGACACTGGCGCATAAAGTGAACGTGCAGGGAATCAATTCGTTGCTGGATGTGATCGACGGGACGGACACCAGGCTAGTTCATGTTTCGATAGACCTCGTCTTTTCGGGCGTTGCTGATGGCGGCTACAAGGAGACTTGCCCTACCGACCCCGTGACCGTTTATGGCAAGACGATGGTCGAGGCGGAAGATGCCATCCTGATGCGAAGGCCGCAAAGCTGTATCCTGCGTATGTCGCTGCCCATGGGCGTCAGTTTCAATGGACACGCTGGAGCCATCGATTGGATTCAGTCGCGATTCAA
>JBLHLE010000878.1:0-4002 GCA_047620805.1 Pirellulaceae bacterium | reverse complement strand
AACTACTCTCTGGTCTATCAAAGTCGCAGCGGTCCACCGATGCAACCGTGGCTCGAACCCGACGTCTGTGATTACATCCGCGAGATTCACGAGCAGGAAAAAGTCACCGACGTTATCGTCGTGCCCATTGGCTTCATCTCCGATCATATGGAAGTTCTCTTCGACCTGGACACCGAAGCCAAAGACACCTGCGAAGAGCTGGGAATTGGCTTTACCAGAGCCATGACAATCGGAACTCATCCCGATTTCATCGCAGCGATTCGCGAGTTAATCGAAGAACGCATCGGCAGACGAGAAGAGAAACGAGCACTCGGAACTCACGGCCCTTGCCACGATGTTTGCCCAGTAGACTGTTGTACTTATGACCCTCCCAAACGTCCAGCAGCCCGATAACAACCGCGTCCCAAATGAAAAATCGGTTAACGAGCGGAGCCGAGCCGCGGCATTCAAAATTGCAAGCTCACTTGCCCAACACGTGTCGCAGCGCGTCTTCCAAATTGGAGTGGCGGAACTCGTAACCAGTTTCACTGAGCTTTGCGGGCTTCACGCGAGTACTGGCTAACAGCAGGGCATCCGCCATTTCTCCCAGAGCCAATCGAGCGGCGAAGGCGGGCATGGGAAATATCGTTGGTCGGCTGAGCACTTTGCCAAGCGTTTTTGTAAATTCGCGATTCGTGACGGGATGGGGGGCGACGCAGTTCACGGGCCCAGTCACGTTGTCGTTCACAATCGCGTGGTGAATCGCTCCGGCTACGTCGTCAATGGAAATCCAACTCCAATACTGCTTGCCGCTTCCGACCACGCCACCGACGCACATTTTGAACGGCGTCAACATCTTCTGCAGCGCTCCCCCCCTGGGACTCAATACGACTCCAATTCGCATCTTTACTACTCGAATACCGGCGTCTTCCGCAGGTTGAGCGGCAGCTTCCCATTGTTGACAAACGTCGGACAAAAACGAATCGTCTCCGCTGGAGTCTTCATCGACCCAGTCGTCGCCTCGATCACCATACATGCCAATCGCGGATGCGCAGATTAACGCCTGTGGTTTCTTGTCCAGTTTCGCCAAGGTTTCGCTGATGAGTCTTGTTCCATCGACGCGGCTATCGATGATCTTTTTCTTATGAGCCGCCGACCAGCGAGAGTTGGCGATCCCTTCGCCGCCCAAGTGGACGACGACGTCGACTCCCTCGAGCGCTTGGGCGTCGATCTCTCCCTTTGACGGCGCCCAATGGACTTCACCATCCTGCGCGTCGCGGCGAACGATCGGGACAACTTCGTGACCATGCGTTGTTAACAAGGATGTAAGCTCTTTGCCAACCAAACCACCGGCGCCCGTAATCGCAATTTTCATTTTTGCTGTTTCCTTGTATCGCGACAGTAATGTGAGGTCGTCGATTGTTCGACGGTGACGGTACGCGAACATCGCGCGCAGTTTGTTGAGGATGTTTGACTTCGCGACCAGGCGACCAAACATCCCACCGGGAACTCGGTATTCGATGCGATCTTGCCAGATACACCGCTGTTGCTGATCGGTCCGAAGCACCGAATGTGTGTGTTCCCAATGAGCGAAAGGTCCTTTTAACTGCACATCGACAAACGAATGTCCGGCGACATAATCTCGGTGCTCGGCAACCCATGCGACCCAGAAGGGTCCGATCTTTACCTCCAACTCTGTGATATCACCATCGCGAATGGTTCCCTCTCGCCGACGTATTCGCGCCTGCTCCCAGGGCGGCATCAATCGCGCGAACGCTCCTTCGCGCTCGTGCCACGCAAACGCATCCGCCGCGGCAATCGGCAACTCGATCTCTTTGAGAAAAACGTCCATGGCGACATTCGATTGCAACGACCGAATTTGCGGGGCGGGCCGTTTGGTTTCTTCATCTGTTAGCATTTTTGAGTCCTCCTCCACAATACGCTAGATGCCCGTACACCCCCAGAGCATTCGAGTTTATATATGCAACCGTGCAAAAAAGGCGTTGTTAACAACGAAGCGCAGCGACAGATACAGATGACATGACGTAAACGCAAATCTTATATATACTTATACAGGTTTTCTTGTAGCACTTACCCACCGTCTACAATACTGCGGAAACCGTAAAGATAGACGTCGAGCAATATTTTGGTACGTGAAATGACGAAGCCGCTAACCCCGAAACAACTCGCTCGCGCAATCGATGTCAGCGAATCGTCGGTGAAGCGATGGTGTGACCAGGGGGTCATCACGACCGAATATACCGCAGGCGGCCATCGTCGAATTCCAATTTCGGTGGCGATAGAATTTGTTCGCAATCACAATCAAACGATAGCCAACCCAGAAATCTTGGGCCTGCCGGTTACATCGGGAAAGACAAGCCGAGTCACCAGGCGAGCGACGCAACAACTCACGGAAAAATTGCTGGCGGGAGAGCCGGACCAATGTCGCCGAATTCTCTACGATCTCTATCTCGCCGGTCAATCGATTGCTTCGATCTGCGACCAAGTCATGGCAGCGTCGTTCCGCGAGATCGGCGATGCTTGGGAGTGCGGCGCAGCGGAGGTCTACCAGGAACGCGTTGGCTGCGAAATCACATTGCGGTTCTTGCGAGAACTGAGAGCAACAACTCCACCGCCACCGAAATCGGCTCCAGTGGCAATCGGTGGGACGCCGGCGGGAGACTACTATCAAATCCCAGCCGCGATGGCTGACTTAGTCCTCTACAATCTCGGCTGGAATTCGGTGCCACTGGGAACCAATCTGCCATTTGCGACACTAAAGGCCGCTGTGGACAACTATCAACCGCAGTTCATTTGGCTCAGCGTATCTCACGTGGCCGAGAAGGAAACATTTGAAGTTGAGTTCAAAGCATTCGCCAAGTCGATCAAAGATGCAAAGCTTGCCTTTGGCGGTCGAGCGTTCGCGGATATCAACCTCGACGGGCTGGAAAACGGTACATTCTGTTCGTCGATCGAGCAACTAGAAGTTTTTGCAAACTCACTCCATTTGCACAACTTGTCAAACTAGCCCTTTCTTCTATCGTGTTGCCAAGTCGTTATCTATTCACGCTTACTGAATACACTTGGTTCGCTACAAGGGTTGAAATCATGGGCCGTCACTCGTTCTTTCGTGCCATAGTCGCTTTATCAGTTATCGCATTGGTCTCTTCGCAGTCGTTGGCGAGCGATTGGGGACAATGGCGCGGCCCGAACCGAGACGGACACGTATCTGCAGAGAGCTGGCCTGATTCGCTCGAAAGTTTGCAACCGACTTGGTCCAAAACATTTGGGCCCAGCTATTCGGGTCCCGTCGTAGTTGGCGACCATGTGTTCACAACAGAAACCAAGGATAAGAAGTACGAAGTTACTTACGCTTTGAATCGCAAAGACGGAAAGCAAAGCTGGTCGAAGCAGTGGGAAGGTGCGATGTCGGTTCCTTTCTTCGCTTGGTCCAATGGCAGTTGGATTCGCTCGACGCCGACGTTGGACGACGGCAAGATCTACGTCGCGGGAATGCGTGACCTTTTGGTTTGCATGGATGCCGCCTCGGGCGAGGAAGTCTGGCGATTGGATTTCGTCAAGCAATTCTCGACGCCACTGCCCGCCTTCGGCTTAGTCTGCTCGCCGTTGATCGTTGGCGACGATCTTTACGTGCAAGCGGGAGCGGCCGTGGTGAAACTCAATAAGAAGACCGGTGAAGTGCAGTGGCGCGGGATGAGCGACGAAGGCGGCATGTACGGTAGTGCATTTTCTTCTCCCGTCTTTGCCTCAATTGGGGGCGTCAATCAACTGGTCGTCCAAACTCGTACAACACTCGCAGGGCTAGATCCAGCCAATGGAAAAACTCTTTGGTCGGAAGACATTCCAGCCTTTCGCGGCATGAACATACTCACGCCTACCGTGATCGATAACAAAGTTTTCACGAGCAGCTACGGTGGCAAGACGTTTATGTTCGAGGTGAACAACAAGGATAGTAAGTGGTCGGTCCAAGAAAAGTGGACCAATAAGACACAGGGTTACATG
>JBLHLE010000877.1:0-4011 GCA_047620805.1 Pirellulaceae bacterium | reverse complement strand
TCTTCCTGAGACCCAATTCGGTGTCGGCTATTTCCAGCGATGCTGACGGCAGTCGTTTCGTCGAACGCGTGAACTATAACAGCGACATGAATGGCGGCCTGACGATCTATGGCCGAGCCGGCGACGATACGTTTGTACTCGACGAAAACAACGTTATCACGACCATCTTTGGCGACGAGGGAAACGATAACTTCCAGGTTGGTCAAGTATTCGCATCACTACGTGATGCCAATGCCGGTCTCGCCTTGGAGGATCAGTTTGATGCCACACTCACCACCCGCGGCTACCTCAGCAACGGCATCAGTTATTCCACCAATCTGTTTGGCGGAGTGGGAGAAGATAGCTTCACCGTCTACCACAATAAAGCCGACCTGTCGATGTTTGGGGAGGAGGATGACGATTCCTTCCGCGTGAGAGCCTTCGTGCGAGTCAACCCACGGGACCCCAAAGCACCGCTCACCAATATCAACGGCGGTCAAGGTGCGGACTTCATTTCTTACACGGTGAATTCTCCCGTGCAAATCGAAGGGGGGGACGGATTCGATAGCCTGACTGTGGTCGGTACGGAGTTCGGCGACCAATTCGTCGTCACAAACAACGGGGTGTTCGGGGCGGGACTCTTCGTCAGCTTTAACGGTCTCGAGAGAGTTGTGGTCGACGCCCTCGAGGGTAATGACACGTTCTATGTGGGCAGCAGTAGCAAAGATGTGGAACTCGAACTGATCGGCGGTCGCGGTAGCGACACCTTCGATGTCGGCGGCAGCGAGGATGGCAAGCCGGTTACAGTCGAAAGCAATGACGGCAAGGGGCACAGTGGCCTGATCGATATGAGCATCGAAAACGGGACATACGTGCCGGACGTGTCGATCAATGTTTTGGATAACGACGAGGGTAGAGTTGTCATCACCCAGGGGCTCAAATCCGATTCCGACTACCTGATGGATTTGCGTGTGTTCGAAGGCGGTGGTGGAAGTGACGTGGCAGACTTGGTGCACCGATTCTACACCGTCGTGTTGACGCGAGCGATAACGGATAACGTGTACGTCACGGCCAAGCCTTCGTCGCGACGAGAATCGGAAGTCAGGGCGGGCGGTAGGAGCATCGCACTCAACGGTTCCGAGAGCGGCATCACGCTAGTATTCGACCGGACCAATTGGTTTGAACCACAGGTGATCGAGATCACTGCTCCCCAAGACGCTGTCGCCGAAGGGATGCAAGACGTCAATATCCAGCATTCGGTGCGTCAAGGTGCCACAGAGAAGGACGGCGACGATTACGACGCGATAAACGTTGCCTCCGTCTCCGTCCAAGTCGTCGACGACGATGTGTCGGAAGTCCTGGTCGCTCCCGGTGACGAAACGATGGTCATCGAAGGTGGAGCAGGCAGTAGTTACGAGGTTGTGCTGACTCGCGCACCTTTGGGTAATGTCACGATCGCGTTGGGTGCCGATGCCCAAATCAACGATGGTACAGATCCCTTACTCGACACTGGATTGCCAACCGTTAATTTCACCAGCACCAACTGGAACGTGCCAAAGACTGTCACGATTGGAGCGTTCGACGATGGGATTACGGAGGGCCTGCACTATTCCCGTATCACGCATACGTTGGAGTACTCGTCGGATCCAATTCTTAATCAGACAAATAGAACGAATTTCCTCAACCTGACGAAAGCGGATGCGATTCGCGGTCTGGCGCTGCAGATCGCCGCCGATGATTACGACGCGGTGCAGTCTGCGGACAGTTCGGGGAATCTGCTCCCGTCAATCACAGTAACGAGAACCCTGACGCAGGGTGGCGGATTCACTGCAAACACCGCCGTCAAACTCAAAGGTTCCGCAATCGTCGGTCAGACTTGGTCGATCCGACTGGTCGACGAGACGTCAACCGTTGCTACTGCCACGTATACTTGGCTCGGCACGGAAGTCTTGGCCGTCGGCCAATTGCCGCTGGCTTACGTTGCCCAACGCCTCGCCAATTCTCTTGGTGTAAGTGCGGCTTCCTACACGTTCGAGGGGTCGGGTAACGGGCTGGTCGCGGTCACCGGAGCTCCTCCGACCGTCGATTTCGCGTTGACCGACACGTTGGCGGGCAGCAACGTAAACGTTGTTCCGTTCACGGCAGTTACAGCTGCCAGTGATTGGTTCACCGCCGCGAATATTGAGTTCACGATGCCGGTGTCGGCGGGTGCAGCTGCGCCCCTCTTGGGCAATCCCGAGTTTGCCGTGCTGATTAATGGCCAGACGTATAGTCATGAGATTGATTCGAGTACCGTCGGTTTCGATCAAGCGCAAGACGTTGTGCAAGCTATCGCGTCTCAGATCGACAATACGCTGTACAACGTTTCGAGCATGAACGTAGGCGTCAACGCTTGGAAGCTAGTGATCAGCCGAGTCGACGGTGCTGCGTTCAACGCTCGCAATGTCGAAGTCCCCGGTGGGATGACAGTTGTCAGTTCGCCAGTAACTTCCGCAGACTTAGCCCCGAACTACTGGTCCGAAGTCAGCTTTAACTTCGGAACGGACGCGGCTGCGACAATAGCTGAAGGCTCTGTTTGGTCCGTCAACGTGGATGGAAAAGTTTATACTTACATCGCTGGAGCGGAAAACTCCACGACGCTTATCGAAGCAGTTGATGTGACGATTGTGGACGACGATGTTCTCGGCGTCATTGTTTCCGAGGCGGGCGGTTCGACCCAGGTTACTGAGCCGACAGATCGAGTTGTGTTCGGCGGCGGTAAGGTCAGCGAGGCGGTCGCCGACGGAGCCGTGCTAGAAGTATCCTCGACGACTGCACTGGCCTCCGCGGAGATCGTCGTATTCTCTTCAGGCGACACGCAGTCATCCGTCCGCACGACCGTCAGCCTGACTTCCGATAGATTTACAGCCACTCTAGCTCTGAGTGGCGAGGCCGTCGAAGGAGAGAACTGGTATCTCGTTTTGAACCAGGGCAACGATTCCAGTCCCGTCTATCGCGTATACCACTATGCCGTCGGTGTTGACACGACATTGGCAACGATCGCACAAGGTCTCGTAACCGATATTTCCACAGCGACGCCCGCCCATGGAATTACGGCCAATGCGCGGGCCGTCTCCCAGTTCGAGGCAGGGTTCGGCTCGCCGATATTATTCTCCAACCGTCAAAACAATTCCCTGTTCGACGCCCAAAGCTTGGATTACGCGTCCTGGAGCAACGCGGAAAATCCCGATTTCTTCGATGGGGCAACAGCGGATGTAACGCCGCACGTGACCGTCAAGGGGTCCGGTACCGGTGAGCTCGATTACTACAGCTTTACGGTGGATGAAAACTGGGTGGTCGATGAGAGCACCTCGGACGTCCTGGGATTAACCGACACAGTTAGGGCCACTTTTGATATCGACCACGGTTACGACGTTGGCGATCCTCAGTTGTGGGGCTCGAGACTGTTTCTCTACAAATTTGACGAGGCAAGCAATAATTACGTCTTGCAAAGAGTCGGTCCTGGTTCATCGTCGCCGAGTACCGGCGGAGATGGTAGTGGATACTGGTTCGACGACTACCTTACAGCAGACCTGCTGGCTGGCGAATACGTGATTGGTGTTTCTAATTGGTTGTATTGGCTCAATAATTATTCCCGCGGCATCCCGGAGGGAGTCGATTACGAACTGAACATCTCGATCGCGGAACATCCCGTCAGCCGTTTCGTTTTCGCGCCGGCACCCGTTCAAGAGGATTCGACTTTCAGTAATGGTGGAACTATCGCGGTCAGTCTGAGTCCCACAAATGTTTTGACCGTATCAGGTACTTCCGGAAACTACTACCTGAGCGATGCGGTTAATAATGTTGCTCTACCATGGAATGCGGACGCTGTTGTCCTCGAACAAGCGCTCGAAAAACTCGTCGGGGCTGGAAACGTTATCAGCGTGACTCCCGTGACTGCAGGGTCCTGGCAGATTACGCTCGAACCAAGCGTCACATCTCAGTTGACTGCTGGTGTCGGTCAGAGCCTTGAAGATACCTCCGATTCGAATT
>JBLHLE010000876.1:0-4016 GCA_047620805.1 Pirellulaceae bacterium | reverse complement strand
CGAGGCTTTTTAACAACGAGTGGATGACGATCAAGGGCAACATCGGTCCGGAAATCGGCATCGGGCATCACGTCGGGCATGTCACTGCCGCGCCGGTACTTATCCTCAAAAGCTGCATCGGCAACCGCAGCCTCGGTTGGGATATGTTGCCGCCGGGCAGCAAGCAGTTTGAACAAGACGGCATGATCTACGCCGGCTATAAAGATTCGCCTGACAAGTGGAAGAAGGGCGAGACGCCCAAGCGGATCGGCTGGTACGCCGGTATGCAGTACGATGGCGATATCGCTCGTGCAAAGGACGTGTTGACCGAGTTCGAGAAGTATTACCCCGGTGCGATTGGATACGAGGTCGCGGGATTCTTTTGGTGGCAGGGCGACAAGGATCGCTACAACGCCGCACACGCTGGTCGCTACGAGCAGAATCTCGTTCACTTGATCGGGCAACTGCGGAAGGATTTTGATTCACCCGACGCGAAGTTCGTTTGTGCCACTCTCGGTCAAACCAAAAAAGGCGCCGAAGGCAACGAAGGGCTGATCCTCGAAGCCCAACTCGCGGTAGACGGCAAGTCAGGTAAATACGAGCAGTTCAAGGGCAACGTAGCCACCGTATACAGCCATCCGCTTTCCCAAGGCGGCGCTTCCAACGGCCACTACAGTGGCAATGCCGAGACTTACATGAACATCGGTGAGGCGATGGGGCAAGCCATGGCTGATCTGTTGAAGTCTGACAAGTAAGAGGCGACGGCAGCTCAACAGCGTGGGGAAATAGGCTCACGCGAAGCCGCGGAGAAGTGGGGTGAAGCTTGTGAATTCTCACATGAGCAGATCAATCTCTCGTTCTCCTCCGCGTCTCTGCGTGAGATATCTTCTTTAGGAAGCAAGCATGGCTGGGTCCCGCGAAGAACGCGCACTGGAGATCGCCGGATACATCCGTTCCCAGCCGGGACTTTACGACGGCTGGATTAAGCGGTCGATCGCTTGGTCGAAGATTCAGCTCACCGAAACGCAGTCGCTGGCCCTGAAGCAACTCGATGATCTTGCCAAGCGAGCTTGTTACCTCAATGATTTGCGGCTCGCAGATGAGATCGTGTGCAATCCGTTGGAAATCGACGAGCGACAAAACCGCGACTTGGAACGGATTACAGCGGGGTTACAGCATGCGTACCAATTTCTTCCAGTAGCGCTGTTGACTGAAACGCAGGCGGAGTATTGGTGGAGTCACAGGCTTTCGCGGTATTTGCTTTTTGACTTCAATGACCAGCACGTCCATCGACTCGTTGGCGGCTTACATTTTTCGTAGCGTGATCGTTCCGATCGTGTTTGGCTTACCGACTGGAAGTCATTGCTACGACTTTTTGATCAATTCTTGCGAGACGTGGCAATAAGATGTCGAGCAAGATACTGTAGAATGGATTGAAGCGTATACTAAGCCTTCAACAAATACGCCTGCACCTACTCAAGTAGAGCCCTGCTGCCAGATGAATAGACTATCTCGTACCTCGATCGTCGTCGTTTGTTTCTTGTTGTCGCTTCAATCCCTGGCTGTCGGACAGGCCAAGGCAGGCGATTGGCCGATGTGGCGTTATGACGCTGGCCGGACAAATGTTTCGCCCGAAAAAATTCCTGCAACATTGCATCTTCAGTGGCAACGCCAACTCCCGCCCGTTCAGCCCGCCTTTCGGAAATCGCGATTGCAGTTCGATCAGGGATACGAACCGATCGCAGTTGGAGACTCGCTGTTTGTCGCTCTTCCGCACATCGACGCGGTGGTCTCGTATGCTGCTACGACTGGCGAAGAGCAATGGCGGTTCGTTGCCGACGGCCCTGTGCGGTTGGCTCCCGTCGCTTGGCAGGGTCGAGTCTATTTTGGTTCCGATGATGGTCACGTTTATTGTTTGAATGCATCCGATGGCAAGCTGCAGTGGAAGTTCCGCGCCGTGCCGTCTAATCGTAAAATTCTGGGGAACGGCCGATTGATTTCCGTTTGGCCAGTTCGAGGTGGACCTGTTATCGCCGACGGCACGCTATACATCGCCGCTGGTGTCTGGCCTTTGGAAGGTGTTTTCGTTTATGCGATCGATGCGGAGTCGGGAAAAGTCGTCTGGGTGAACGATCGAGCGGGTTCGCTGTACGGCCAAACGCCGCACAACGGACAAGCTATGGGCGGGCTCTCGCCGCAAGGCTATCTGCTGATCCATGGAAATGAACTGCTCGTCCCGTGTGGAACTGCTCGACCGGGCCGCTTTGATCGCCAGACTGGAAAGATCGTCGACTTCTCGCTGCCCGGCGAAGGAAGATCGCCCGGTGGCTGGTTCGCGGCTGCGGACAAACAGCAAGCTCAAGATATTCGACGCGGTAAGATTCTTTTTGATAGTGGGATCAATCGCGATCGACACGAAGACAAAGAGAGTGCTGGCGATGGAGTTCCTGGGGTTCGCTCGCGAGTTCAACTCGGTGCGAAGTCGCTCGACTACACTGCCGGCATTGAAGGACTCGAGATTGAAAACATTCATTCGGTCATCGCTGCAAACGGACGGTTAGTCGTTGTCACCCGAAACGGCATGATTTCGTGTTATAGCGACACGAGAGTTTCAGCGAAGATTCACAAGCTGCCAACGCGAACTGCGGTCGCCTCTGATGCTGCCATTCAAGCGGCGGCTACAAGTATTCTGAAAGCGACAAACGTTCGCGAAGGTTACGCGCTGGTGCTCAATGCCACAGATGGCGCGTTGGCAAACCAGTTGGCCGCGCAAACGAGTTTGCATGTAATTGCCTTGGCTTCCGAGCAAACGAAGACCGAACTACGACAGCGCTTTATTGGCTCGGGAGACTCAAGCCAGCGACTGTGGTTCCTCCCTGGGCAGCTTTCTGAGATCGGACTGCCGCCCTACTTGGCTGATCTCGTTGTAGCAACCGAATTGAGTGCGACGGAATTGGAGAAAGGTGAGTTCATCTCGACGTTGTACGAACGATTGCGACCGTACGGCGGTGTAGCTTGCTTGGCAGTCGAGCCGAAGCGGGATGTCGATATTCGCAAGTGGCTGAACGATGCGAACCATGGCGAGGCAAAGGTTGAACGGAGCGGTGAATGGTTGTTGATCAGACGTGCTGGCGCATTGCCAGGTGCAGTCGATTACACCAAGGACTGGCGAGCCCCTGATGCGCGGGTCCGCGCTCCGCTGGGCATTCTTTGGTTCGACGACGCGATCGGACATTTCAAGCGTGCCCCGCAGCCATACATTCAGAGCGGTCTAATGATTTCCCAAGACAAAGCGTGGCTCAATGAAGCGGAAAGGATGGGGCCGGTCAATAAAGCCCACATCGATGGTACGGGACGTTTCCGTCTGGCTGACACTCAGTTTATGGATGTCTACACCGGGCGCGTGGTTGCCAAAGAAGAGGCGACCGCTCGACTCGACAGCATCCCCAGCCCTCCAGACTCGGAATTCCGACCGCCCTACCATTATCGCCCGCCCTTTGTCGAAGCTTTTCGCAAAGAGCACGAAGCGAACGGCACTCGGCCTGAGAAGTGGCCGTTTCTCGTCGAGTTGAAACAGGGCATGATGACCAATCCCATCACGGGGCTCGTCGAGCCGCGTCGCTACGTTAAGAGTTATGGCTGTGATGGAGGCAACGACTATGGTCAGCTGATCACGATGCGATCAGCAACTCCCGCCTTCTACGACAAACGCATCGAGAGTGGGACGATCAACATCAGTGGCCCACGCTCCGGCTGCACTAATAGCATTATTCCGGCCGGCGGCGTTTTGAATCTGCCCTACTTTTACGATGGATGCACGTGCAGCTATCCACTTCCGACGGGGGCAGCTTTGGTGAGTATGCCGCAGAAGTTTGAACAGTGGACGGCATGGGGTAAACGACCGGTCGGGCCGATCGTACGAATCGGCTTGAACTTAGGAGCCCCCGGTGACCGCATGACGCACAACGGCACGCTCTTTCTGGACGTCCCCAGCATCGGTGGTCCCTCGCCAGAAATCGTTGTCGAGACCGAACCGA
>JBLHLE010000875.1:0-4023 GCA_047620805.1 Pirellulaceae bacterium | reverse complement strand
ATTCGGAACAGTATGCAACCTGTCGCAGTTGGAAATGATTCACCTGGAATCAACGAATGTCCATCTCGATTCATTTCGGCAACTCAAACAGATAAAATCGCTCGAGGTCGTCAGCGTTATCGCGCCTAATCCAACCCTAGAATGGCTGCAATTTCTCTTTAGCGACGCTAAAGTGTCAACCGTCAGCATGCGCATGCGGAAATTTATGGACGCCGAATTCGATCTCATCACGTCTGGTTCCCGTTGGAATTCCCTTCTTATATACACCGAATCGAAAACAATAGATCCATTCGCCGATTCAGCGGGAAACCAATCTTGGATTTTCCCCGCCCCTACTGACATTGAGCGGAAACTTCAACTATCAAATGAGTTCGTTTTTGTGAACGGAAATATAGCGGACTAACTGAAATGTACATTCGGTATCAAGAGCGTAAACTGAGTGCCGATAGAATCGCACACCTCATCGAGGAGGAAGTCGGGTACATTTCAATTGACTGAATCTAGCTCTGATTTCTGAGGCAGATGACAAGACTGGGGAGATCGACCGTGACGGATGGGCCGGACTACGGCGTGACGGAATTGCCGCAGCTATAAATCATCCCAACGGCAAATCGTTTTTTTCGTGGGAGGCGACATCAGCGGTACGAATTTGCGGCCCATCGTGTCGATAAAACTGGCCGAATCGGAAAGTAGACGTGACCGACATTATCTATTCGTTCGAAGAACTAGGTTGCGGCCAAGAACATGACCTCTATCCGTTCACACTGTCAAAGATGCCCGCGATGTCGGCTGCGATTTCGTCGATGATGTCGTCGGTGATTTCGTCGATGATTTCGGACGCGATTTCGTCGGTGAGTTCTTTGATGACTCCATCATCTTGAGTGAGCAATGCAAGTTCGAGCGGGGCAATGGTGAGACGCCGTGAGAGCGGCAATTCGGGTGCAATTTCGGGTGGCATTTTTGCTTCGATTTCAACCGCTTCTGTGGGCCGCTGCCGCCGAGGTTCGCGATTGTCGGCCTGGTCAGGCGGGAGGCCAATCGGGAGGACTGTCGGGAGGGCTGTCGAACTGGCGAAGGCAGTCGGAAATACGACGCCTACGCCGAAGTTCAGTGAGAACGAAGTAAAATCGAACACGCTGACGCCATTGTCACCGCTCATGTCAGCATAGGCAGGTGCTGCTGGAACTGACGAGCCGAACCAATAGGAGAAAGTCGTAAAGTCGAAAACGGAAACACCTTCGTCGCCATTGAAATCGGACAGTATGCGATAGAAGGCATTGCCGCGGCTTCCTCGGTAGAGGAACGAGTCGCCGTCGATTCCGTCGCCGTTGCCGTCGATCGGATTACCGTTGGTATCCTGCAAACTCGGCAGCAGTTCCAATTGATAAACGCCACTGTCGAGTTCCCCTTGGATAAACGTCAGTGTTAATACGTTGTCGCTGACTTGAATATTGTCGACAGTTAGTGGCACGGTTTGATCGGGGTCATTGTCGGCGTCGATGCCGAGATTAGTCAGCACGACGTCCGCAAAATCGACAGCAACATCTCGTGAGAAGGAAATCTCAATCGTGCGTAGATCGCTGCGTTGGGAGTTCCACGAGGAAGGCTGAGGTCCTTTGTTGGCTTTGTCGTCGGGGTCATCGAATCCGGAGTTGATCGATACGTTGAGGACAGTGAGCGTTGGGGAAAAATTACCGGGCGAGGGAGTCGCCGCGTCCCAACCTGTCGCGTCGCTGCCGAGAATGACTGGCGCGATTCGATTGAGCGAGTCACCTTGACCATTGGCGACGTCTGGCCACGGGGCCGAAACGCCGTAGCTGACGGAATCCTCGAGTAACCGGGGAATAAAATCGAGTTCGTCTAGCGGCGGGGAGTCTGGTCGCAGTAACTGAACTTCTTCCCCGTTGTCGCTTAGCTTGCCATTAAACCCACCGAGCAACAGAATGGATTCATCGATGCTGTGTGCTGTGCGAAAAGCCGCGACGCGACCGGCGTTCTCCGCCTTCGTCGGATTAAAGGAAATGACGACCGCTACTTTGCCACTTTCCAGCATGAAGCCATTGGCGAAATCGTAACTGATGCCGCCGCGGAGACGCCACTCGGTCATTTCTACGGCTCCGCCTGTTGGGTTATAGATCTCGACGAATTCGAGGTCGTCGGCATCTATTTGCGGCCCCGGATTGTAGTGGACTTCGCTAATGAAGAGCGGGCCGATGCGCGGTGCGCTATTGGTGAGATCGAACGTATTTGAGATCAGGGGTACAAAAGTCCCCGTGCCGTTTGGCCAGCGCCCAAATGATTCGCCGTTGGCGGCGGCACCGAATTCGACGCGATCGACAAAGCGAACCAGATCGCCACCTCCATCGCCTTCTAGTAGCCAGACGTCATCACCATGAGCTCCGTTGAGCGAGAAGTCGGTCGGGTTGCCGCCGAGGCCGGGATTAAAATCGTCCTCATTAAAAGTAACGTAGCTGTCGTCATTGAGGACGGTCCCAAATGGAATTTGGAACTTTTGGTAATTAGTAGCTGTATCACTTAGCCACCAGCCACCAATGTTAATCGCCACTCCCGTCGGATTGTATAACTCGATCGAATCTTTTGCAGGCAAGTCGGTGTGAGTCAAGACTTCGTTGATGACGACACCGAGAACGACGCCGACGCCAGCGGACCCTGGCGTCCCGGCATACTCCGCGCTGCTGCGCCAGCTCTCGCTATCTGAGTACGGGAGGTTGGACGCGATCAATTCGAGGGTGCTGCCGTTTCCATCCGCGCGCCCTGGCCAGCTGCCACTGTTATTGAACTCAAAGTCGGCAATGTCGTCACCGAATCGGTCGACAACGGTAAGTACTTCGCCGTTGTTTGACAGTGAGCTAGTGCCGAAAGTTCCCGCGATGTTAATTCCCGCTCCGTAGCGAGCGGCGAAGGCGGCTGGATTGCTCACAATAACGATAAACTGACTGGCGGCGAGTGTGGTGGGCGCAACGTCGTCGAATGTGAATGCGATACCGTTGGTGAAATGGACGCCATAGAGGTCAATGGTATTGGCGCTTGTGTTTTGCAGTTCGACGAACTCGAAGTCGCCGCCGGTCCAATTTGGATTGATGGCCAGTTCGGCATCGCTTGGACCGTGAGCGTTGTAGTTTATTTCGGTGAGTACAAAGTTCTGGGCTGTTGCAGCATCGTTGACGAAGAACCGAGCATCGCTCAAGGCACTCCACTCGCCGCCCGCGGTTTGCGCGCGGGCTCGAACTTGAGTCATTAAGTTTATGGGGAATGCCGCACTGAATTGCAAAGCATTTGCGGAGACATTTCCGTTTTCGTCGCGTGGATCCGAACCGTCTGTCGTGAAATAGATTGTGCCGCCTTGTGACGTCATGCTAAACATATCGCCAGAGGTAATTCCGCCGCCGTGCTGAGGGTTGTTGTTAATCGAGAATTCCGGCGCGGCGATATCGGGCAGCCAGTCGGTATGTGCATTCAGTTGGTTGAATACAATCGCAGTCCGCTGAGGGATAAGGGAATTGAGGAGCCGATTTTGTTCGGTGAGCCATTCGTTGCCGCGAGTGTACGGCTGGGTTCTTCGGTTGTCCCCCCAGCGGGCCGATTCCAGGCGGATTGCGTCATCGATTTGATCGACGCGATTCAGATATAACTCCTCGATAGCAGATGGCGTCATTGAGCCGTCGTTGAAGAAGTGTTTTTGGACGCGATCGGCAAACAATAATTGATATTCCGGATTATTGATCAACTGATGATGGATGCGGGTCGGTCCAGTTGGATCGTTTCGGGTGGTCAAGTTGTCGTTTACTCCCTGGAAAATCTTCTCAGCATCCCAACTGTGAAATCGCCAGCGACCATCGGCGTCGACTCGATTGAACGACGCGTACCAGTTGTGGTGGGCCCAGTCGGTATTGCCGAGGTAGTAGTTGACCAACATGTAGTCAATGAAGTTTTCCATGTCGAGCAGATCGTCAACGACGTCGTAATTCGCTTGTACGGTCATGTCCTGGTTTGCGGCATTGA
>JBLHLE010000874.1:0-4025 GCA_047620805.1 Pirellulaceae bacterium | reverse complement strand
TTCCTTGATCTCGATCAATATGCAGAGCGATCAGGCTGGGATCGTTTCCGACGCTGGCTTGGTTGCGACTAGCGATTCGCAGCTGTAAGCATCGTTGGGTAATCTCTATATTCTGGAGACCGCTGTTGAGTACGAGGATGGTAAGCAGACGCGTGTAACGCAGTTCAATTTAACGGCGGAGTCGGGCGAGATCACCTTAGCGGCAAGGGGTGCGGTCGCCGGCGAAATGGTCAATCAGTTCTCGGTCGACGAATATCAAGGGCACTTGCGAATTGCGACCATTGTTACCAACGCTGGATCGGGAAATTGGACGAACCGTAGCGAAAACCTAATGTGGGTTTTGAAGAACGATAACGGTGTGTTGGAACACGTGGGAAGCGTCAAAAACTTGGCGTTGGATCAAGAAATCAAATCGGTTCGCTATCTCGCTGACAACGCGTTCGTGGTGACGTTTCGCGATCACGATCCACTGTATGCCTTGGACATGTCGGATCCCGTCAAGCCAGTTGCCGTGGGTCACATCGCGATGCCCGGGTTCTCCAGCTATATGCAGCTGATTGATAACGACCGCATCCTCGGCGTCGGCCGCAATTCGGTAAATGGAAACGACGGACCACTGCAGATTTCGCTATTCGACGTGAGTGATTTGGCGAACCCCAAAGCGGTCGACAATTTTACGTTCCCACATTTTTCGTCCAGTGAAACGGAAGGCGATCACCACGCATTCGGCTGGTTCGCCAATCACAATCTGTTGGCGATTCCGACCCAACGAACTATCTCGGAGCGAGTCGACAACAACGGCGACGGATTCCGCGAGACAACGCAATCAACCGTATTCAACGAACTAGCGATTTTCCGAGTCGATTCGTATCGGGGGCTGGAGTTGGTTGGTTCGGTAGAACAGGATTCGCCACTGAGGCGCACGGTAAATGTGGAAGACAAGCTATATGCAGTGGCCACCGATTCGGTGAAGACCGTCGACGTTCGCTCGCCAAACCAACCGCTCGACGAACTACGATTGGAAGCCCCACCTAGCGAAGAAAATCCAGAGGACGGCAATACCAGCGAAGTCGATCCGGCAGGCGGCATTCCGGCGACCGGTAATCCGGCAGTTGGCGAACAGAACTTGAAATCAAACGATGGCAATATCGCGGCAAGAGTCTGGCACAATGAAGTCGTATCGACGGACGTGAACGCCGACGGAACTACTTCGGCGCAGGATGTACTGGTGTTATTCAATCTGATCAACGACGGTATCTATGGGGAGATGTCGGGTGTTGCGACTAAGGCGGAATCGCGTCTGACGACAGGACAGCATTATCCCGACGTCAACTCCGACGGTCGTTTAAACACCGCCGACGTTTTGTACCTCATCAATCGAATCAGCGAAAAGACATCATCTCAGAACACGGTAGTCGCTAGCGAGAGTCAAACGTCAAACAAACAAGCGTCGTACGAAGACGTGCATGCGGATCCATTAGTCGAACAAGTGGAATCAAAAATCGAGATGCCCGCAACCGATCCCGATCCGGCCGCTGTCGATAAAGCGATGGACGAGCTCATGGGTCCCTTGCAGGAAGATCAATTCGAAGAGCTGGATGTCAACTTCGCCGGAGTGTGATCACGAATTCGCGGCGGAGATAAAGATCTTGGTCATTGAGGATTAATACCAGTCGACTTGCCGAATTGGCCAGGCTCGTCGGTGAGTCTACTCCAGTCCCCTTTTCGCCGCGCTTGCCGCATAATAGGCTTGCGACCCTTTTGGTTTTCCCTTAACAAAAGGAAGCGGACGTCGCTGAACGCTTGTGCGACGCGGTTATAAGCGAGTTAAGGAAAACGAGCGGGACGACAGTAGATTCGCCAGCAAGTCGCGGGATATAGTCAACGCGACTATTCTTGTTTCTCTGCGGCGTTCGGCGTCCTCCGCGCTTACGAGCGAGACGTCCTATTCTTTCTTCAATTTCGCCAGAAACTTATCTGGACTAGCAAGTACCGCGTCCTTGCAGCCGTCGCAACAAATCCAGACCTGTTGACCTTTGACTTCGACTTTTAGCGGTGCGCCCATCGTACCTAACTTTTCCCCAGAGACGGGACAAACAGATTGCTTTTGCACGGCCGTTGCATCTTCGACAGACAAAAGAGCTAATTCCATTTTTATGTTGGCCAGATCCTCGACAGGATCGTGTTGGTGACCGGCATGGTCATCACCTGTAGCAACTGGTCCGGCTGGGTCGGTCGAGCTACCACCACATCCGGGAATGCTCAGAATGCCGACAGTTACCAATGCAAAAACGGCGAGCAGAACGAGAAACTTCATTGTGATTCTCTTTTGGCTAGGGCAGTTTGAAGTGATAGTTGGCCAAGTCTATGTCGCTCCACCATACTAGATGGCCCAGAATTCCGCAATTTCAAGAGGTCCTTGGACGTGCTAGGATACGCAGGCCGCTTGGCGAGTTTCTCTCAAAGTGGCTCATTTGGACGGACAAGCCGAAAAGTTTCGATCTCTCTAGGCGATAAGCCTGGAATATCCGCAATGTGCGGTAAGAAGAATTGTTGCCTGATTGAATTGGACGATCAGATTGCCGCGAGTTGGAAGCGCGTTAAACGCCATATCACTTTGATCGGCGTGCAAGACATCTCTGAAGTTAGCCAAATAATAGCGCAATTGGGAGTGGGAGACTAACCCGTTGCGAATTGATGATGCCAAGCCATTGGGGAGCGAACAAAAATGAATCGTACACAGCAAGTGGGCGGGATGCGAGGAGTCTTGGCAAGGCACGGTCTGAAGTTGTGGCTAGTCCAAGCCATTGGCTTGCTGACAATCGGATTTGCCGTCGCGTGGGTCATTAAGGGCGCGAGCATAAATCCGAATGGGTCGCCCGATCCACATGCAGGTCACGCCGAGGTACCAACGATCTGGACTTGTTCGATGCATCCCCAGGTCAAACGGAACGGACCCGGTAAATGCCCTCTCTGCGCAATGGATCTTATCCCGGTCAAGGCATCGTCCGGCGGCATGCGCACCATTACGATAAGCCCTACGGCGCGAAAGTTGATGGAAATCGAAACCTCGCCAGTCGAGCGTCGAATCGTCACGGCCGAGGTGCGAATGGTGGGAAAAGTTGAATACGATGAAACGCGACTTTCACATATCACTGCCTGGGTATCGGGTCGGCTCGACCGACTTTACGTAGATTACACCGGGGTGAAAGTCAATAAGAGCGATCACCTCGTTTACATCTATAGCGAGCAGTTATATTCCGCTCAGGTGGAGTTGATACAGGCACTCAAGAGTCAACGCCAACGTCCCGCTTCGACAACGACCTTGATTCAACCAATTGACTTGGTTAAATCATCTCGCGAAAAACTGCGTCTGCTGGGAGTGACGGCGAAGCAAATAGCTGAAATCGAACAACTCGGAACACCTACCGATCACATCGTAATCTATTCACCAATCGGTGGTGTGGTGATCGAAAAACTTCGCCAGGAGGGAGACCGAGTCAGAACGGGAGACCGAATCTATACGGTCGCGGATCTTCGACAAGTATGGATAAAGCTCGACGCCTACGAATCCGATCTGGCTTGGCTGCGATACGGACAAGACGTTGAATTCTCTGTTGAGGCATATCCAGGCGAGACATTTTCGGGTCGGATCGCGTTCATCGACCCCGTACTCGACAAGAGCACGCGGACTGTCAAAGTCCGAGTCAATGTTGCCAATGAAAACGGTCGGCTCAAGCCGGAAATGTTCGTTCGCGCTATCGTGCGTTCTCAAGTTGCAGCCGGAGGCAATATTCTCGATCCGAATCTCGTCGGCAAGTGGATTAGCCCCATGCACCCGGAAATTGTCAAGGACGAACCGGGTCTCTGCGACATCTGCGAAATGCCCTTGGTTCGAACTGAGACGCTTGGGTTTGTTTCATCGAATCCTCAAGGCGATGCAAAACCTCTCGTGATTCCAACTACAGCGGCCTTGGTCACGGGCACTCGAGCAATCGTGTACGTTGAAGTGCCGACCGCAACAG
>JBLHLE010000873.1:0-4031 GCA_047620805.1 Pirellulaceae bacterium | reverse complement strand
TCCGTACCAGTTCTACGTGGACAGTGCGAGAAGCTCTAAGATCAAAGAGGTAGTTGTTGTGACAATGGCCAATCAAGGCGACTCCGATATCGTCGTCGAAACCCGCAACCTGACCAAGATTTACCGCGACTTCTGGGGACGTCCTAAGGTTCATGCCTTGAAAGCACTCGATCTCGAAGTGCGTCGCGGCGAGATCTTCGGTCTACTCGGTCCGAACGGTTCGGGCAAATCGACCACCATGAAACTGTTGCTCGGCCTGCTCTTTCCGACCAGCGGTCGGGCATTGGTCTTCGATAAGGACGCCACCAACGTCGCTAAGAACGAGCGAATTGGGTACCTCCCAGAAGAATCGTACCTCTACAAGTTCCTCAATGCCGAAGAGACACTCGATTTCTACGGCCGTCTGTTCGACATGACTGCAGCCAAACGAAAAGATCGCGTGGCCGAACTGATCGACTTGGTCGGTTTGGGTTGGGCGAAGCGTCGGCAGCTCAAAGAGTACTCCAAGGGTATGACCCGCCGAATCGGATTGGCTCAAGCTCTCATTAACGATCCAGACCTCATCCTGTTGGACGAACCGACCTCTGGTCTCGATCCGCAAGGTACCGTGGACATGAAGAAGATGATTCTTAACTTGCGAGATCAAGGTAAGACTGTCCTCATGTGCAGTCACCTGCTGCCCGACATTCAAGACATTTGCGACCGAATCGGGATTCTCCACCAAGGCGAATTGAAAGAACTCGGCCGCATCGATACCTTGCTGACCGTTCAAGACGTAACGCAAATTCGCGCCGAAGGTTTGAGCAAAGAAGCTGAAGACGACATTCGCCAAGTGATCGCTAAGCACGGCGGAAAATTGACCGAAATCAACCACCCAACAACCAGCCTTGAAGACCTGTTCATGGACATTGTCCGAGAGGGTGAAGCCCGCCCTGGAAAACGCGTCTCTAAGTAGCGCGTTCCCTAAGCGATGGCGTTCCCCAAGTAAATGTCGACGACGCAAATCCGAGACACCAACCGCACAACCATAAGAGCAGATTTATCGTGGTTATAGAAAGCGACATCCCATCACTCCTCCAATGGCTTATTCCCTCGCACCAGAGCCTGGGGGCGATCATAACTTTCATAGTTATGGTTTTCCTGGTCTGTTGCGCCTGCAGCCTGCTGGCGTACCTGTTCGTCGCTCTTCGCCAGGGCCCCAGTGAAGCGTTCTACGTCGTCACGGGCGTCATCCGAGTTGGTCTGTCTGAATGGGCCCAAACTTCTCCTCGGCGAGTTTACGCGATGGCGAAGCTGGCCGTTCAGGAAGCGATTCGTCGCAAAATCCTGATCGTGTTCGCGATGTTCTTCGGCCTGTTGCTGTTCGCGGGTTGGTTCCTCGATGTCCGCAGCGACCACCCAGCCGAAGTCTACCTGAGCGTCGTACTGACAGTTGCAAACTTCTTGGTCATCTTAATCGCGCTGTTTCTGAGTACGTTCAGTCTTCCTCAAGACATTAAACACCGCACGATCTATACCGTCGTTACCAAACCGGTACGTTCGGGTGAAATTGTTCTCGGCCGCATCTTCGGCTTCGCCGGCGTCGGAACTGTGATCTTGGTCGTCATGTGCCTTGTCAGCTATGTGTTTGTGATCCGCGGAATGAGCCACGATCACATCGCCGCCCCCAGCGATCCAGCAAAATCATCACTCGACGCACATCATCGCCACGAGATCAAGTATGGAGATGAAGGCTATGGCGAAACTGACTTGATCATGGACCACTGGCACGAAGTTACCAAAGCCGATTCGGAAACGGAACCAAAGTGGGAAGTAGGTCCCGCCTTGGGCTCTTTCCAGGCACGTGTTCCAATTTATGGCAAACTTCAATTCCTCGGTCGCGATGGCCGGCCCGGTGACGGCATCAATGTCGGTTACGAATGGGCATATCGAAAATACATCGAAGGCCGAACCGGTGCCGCGGCGATTTATCGCTTCAAAGATATTACGCCAGAAAACTATCCCGACGGACTGCCAATCGAGATGACGCTGAGCGTCTTCCGGACGCACAAAGGCGACATCGAAAAAGGTGTCAACGGGACCATCGAATTGCGGAACCCAAATCCTACAGGGAGTGGTTACGTCCGCAGTCGAGCAATCGTTTTCACTTCCCGAGAGTTTGCCACGCATGAGGAATTCATTCCGCGTACTGTGCGGGCCTTCAAAACGGACAACAAAACTGGTGACGACATCGATCTCTTCGAGGAACTCGCTCCCAACGGTGAACTGGAAATTTGGGTCCAATGTGCCGACCCCGCGCAGTTCTTTGGAATGGCCAATGCCGACGTCTACTTGCGACGAGCCGACACGAGCTTCTTCTTCAATTTCGTCAAGTGCCACATCAGCATGTGGTTCCAAATGATTATCGTGATCTCATTCGGCGTGATGTTCAGCACATTTTTGAACGGGCCCGTCGCAATGCTCGCCACCAATACCGCATTTACGCTCGGCTACTTCCGAGCATTCATTGTCGATGTTGTGAGCGGCAAGATTGACGGAGGTGGCCCAATCGAATCGCTCGTTCGCCTGATTACTCAGAACAATGTGATGGTCGATCTCGACCCTGGAACACAGACATCGTTCATAAAACTGGCAGACTATTTCGTTGGATTGCCTGTGGCGTGGCTGGGCTCGATTCTGCCCAACCTGGGAGACTTCGGCACGTCCGAATTCGTCGCCAAAGGCTTTAGCATCGACTTCAATGTCATCCTGACTCAAGGCTGTACTACTCTCGCGTTCTTCGTTTGCCTATCCATCGCGTCATACTTCTTCCTCAAAACGAGGGAACTCGCAGCATGAACAAATTAAATGTTTCGCTGATCCGCAAAGTGATCTACCTCTGTATCATCGCACTGCTGCTGATCCCGCTATATCAATTGGGACTACCCGCTTCGTACAGCGATGGCGAGTTGAAACCGGGCGGGCAATTGGCACAAATGCGCACGGACTATCACCTCTCTCCAGCGCAACTCGGTGAAATTGACCCGGCCAGCGAATCGATGAAGCTGGCGACACTTGGACTTCGCGGAGTCGCCGCGAATATCCTCTGGGCCCGTGCACAGCACTACAAAAAGACCCAGCAATGGGATAAGTTTTCGGCCACTCTCAATCAAATCACCAAACTACAACCTCACTTCTACAACGTGTGGGATTTCCAGTCTCACAATATCGCTTACAACGTGTCCGTCGAATTCGACGACTACCGCTATCGCTATCACTGGGTGAAGAAGGGAATCAACTTTCTCATCGAAGGCACGAAATTCAATCGCAATGAACCACGCCTCTACCAACGCCTGGGCTGGTTCATGGGACAGAAATTCGGACGCGCCGACGAACACGTTCAATTCCGTCATCTCTTTCGAGACGATGAAGACTTCCACAAGGAACTTGACCAATACGGAGTCGCCACTTCTGGAAATGCTTATGGCCCCGAGGGCAAGCCAGACAACTGGCTGTGCGGGCTGCAATGGTACGACAAATCCTACGACCTGGTCGATAAACAAGGTGTGCCAATTCGTGGACAAGCTGCTCACTTGTTCTACAACCATCGCCCAATGTCGCACATGAACTTCTCCACCGCAATTTCCGAAGAGGGCCACTTTCAATACGCGAAAGATACCGGCTGGAAAAATGCTCACGAAGCCCACATCGAATACGGCGAAATCGAAATGCCCTCGACCTGGGGCCCCACGATTCGACTAAATAATTACGAACAACACATCAGAGATATCGCCGCACTCACTAAGAAACTCGACGAGATAGCGCCGGGTAAACGGGAAGAGTTGGTTGCAGAGAAAGTCACTGAACTGTCTCCCGAACTGAGAAACGCCCTCGACGTTCCAGATCGCAAGACGAAAACAACTGAAGACTGGACGATGTACCACGAAGCAAGTCGAAAGATCCAAGTGAGCAACCAGGCTGTCGCGACAAGGGCATCCGCTACGAAACGCCGCGAAGCACTCGAAACCGCCAGCGAGATCGGTCGCTTAGAA
>JBLHLE010000872.1:0-4034 GCA_047620805.1 Pirellulaceae bacterium | reverse complement strand
TCCTGGTGAAGAAATTACGCGTTTGGCTGAAGAACTCAAAATTGAGCTCCTTGTAATGGGCACTGTTTGTCGTTCAGGCGTCGCGGGATTCTTCATCGGCAATACCGCCGAACGCGTGTTAGATCAGGTCAATTGTTCGATTCTCGCCGTAAAGCCGAGTAAATTCGATACCGCCGTTAAGGTTGAATACCAAGTAGCAGAGGCAGACGTTAGCGCCATGTTTGGAGGATTGCCCACCTGGGTCGCCCCTCTTCCTAAGTTAAATTAAATCGATTTGAATCTGGCGTCTGAGGATATGTCGACCAAGCTCGAACGACCGTTGCCACGATAATCACAAACACCGAGGGCCATCATGTTGGAATCAACCATGTTGCTCATTTCCGAACTGCGTCGCGCGTTTCGTTTGGTAGATGCAATTGATATCGTGTTGGTAGCGGTCTTCATCTACGCATTGTTGATTTGGTTGCGCCGCACGGCATCGCGTGGGATGGCATCTGGTGTCGTCGCTTTCGCCATCATTTACTTCCTTTCTCGCAGTTTGGACATGTATCTCACGTCCATGGTTTTCCACGCGGCGTTCGCAGCGTTGTTGTTTATTCTGGTGGTTGTGTTTCAAGAGGATTTGCGCCGCTTGTTCGAGCGAGTCTCGACATTGCATCGAGTCGGATTCCAGCGAGGTCGACCGGGGCGAGTTAATATCGATCAACTGGCCGATACCGTGTTTACCATGTCGGGAACAAAAACTGGCGCGATAATAGTGCTGGAGGGAAAGGAGTCGTTGGACCGGCATTATGACGGGGGGATCGAATTGGGGGGAAAGCTAAGCAAGCCCATTATCTTGAGTATATTTAATTCTGACGCTCCTGGGCACGACGGCGCGGTGATTATCGAGAAGGACCGTATTGACCGTTTCGCAGTGCACCTGCCGATTTCAAAGAATATCGTGGAGATCGCAGGGCGAGGAACACGCCATAGCGCTGCCCTTGGAATTTCAGAATGTTCCGACGCGATAGCGATTGTTGTTTCCGAGGAAAGAGGCGCTGTGAGCGTTGGCGAGTCAGGGCGGCTGACGGAAATCCCGTCTGCTCCGGCTCTTAAAAAACGTCTTGAGAATTATTGCTCGCTTACGTTTCCGTCAACTCAAGGATCTTTTACCGAACGGTTCATTACGCAACACGCGGGCGCAAAATTCTTAGCTATCACCATTTCTGTCATTGCTTGGTTTGTGCTCGCATACGACCCACATACTGTGCAACGAACTTTCGTCGTGCCAATTGAGTACCGGAGTGTCCCTCAAGCCTTATTGCTTGACGAAGGCGTTCCAACGGAATCGCGAGTCACTCTTTCCGGGTCAGAACGCGATTTTCGCTTTTTGGAACCGAGCAGCTTGAAGGTTACTCTCGATCTGGCTGGCAAGAAGGCGGGCGCGCACGAATTCACAGTGACAGAACACAATATTCAGATTCCCGCGAATCTTTCTCCGTATCGAATCGAGCCGAAATTGGTTCCGTTGACGTTACGAAAGCCAGCGCCAATTCAACGGGCCAACTGAATCCTCATCAGGAAAGTCAATCAATGGGAGAACGCGGCCGATGATCTTGCATGGAAAATGTATTAGCCCAGGTGTTGCCAAAGGACGAGTAATAGTTGCGGCTACGCGGACACCTTTGCTGGAGGCGGTGTCCATTCCAACCCTGCTGTCAGCAACAGCAGAGAGTGAACGGTTTCACGCGGCAGTGGGGCGAGCAAAAGCGCAGTTAAACGGAATGCGACAACAACTTGTTGCACTTGGCCTGACACAAGATGCGGCAATATTTTCCGCACAGGCATCGATACTTGCCGACCACAGCTTCAGTGAACAGATTGAGTCGAGTATCGCTAACGATACCCTTTCCGCCGAAGCTGCTGTCGCTCTCGTTGTACTTGGCTTGCGCACTAAGTTTTCAAACAGTCCGCTCGCGATGGTACAAGATAAAGCGGCTGATATTTTGGATATTGGACAGCGCATTTTGCGTTGCTTGATTCCAGTGGATTACCTGGAAAGCCTTTCGGACGGCATTGTGTTGGCGGAGGAAGTTACGCCCTCCGAGCTCGTGCAATTTGCACACCATGGTGTCCGCGCCATCGTGACCGAGACGTGTGGCATGAAGTCTCACACCGCGAGTCTGGCACGCGGTTTTGGTGTTCCCTTGGTGAGCGGGATTGAACTCCCGATTGACATGCTCCAGCAAGCGGTGGAAATTGTCCTCGACGCCGATGCGGGACTTGTAGTAATTAATCCGGATCAGTTTGAGCAGAATACGGTCGACGGCATCGTGCACCGAATCAGAGTGTCTGAAGAACATCCCGCTGCCGTACGCGAACCAATTTCGCAAGATGGAATTCGAGCCACCGTCCTGCTGAACATCAGCGGGCTCATGGAAGCGAAGGTAGTATCAACGCTAGACGCGGACGGAGTCGGATTGTTTCGGACCGAGTTTTTGTATCACGACTACGAGCAATGGCCAACTGAAGACGAATGCCATACCGTCTACGAACAAGTGGCAAGTGCTATTGGCGACCGAGAATTGAATATTCGTCTCGCTGATTTCGGTGCGGAAAAAAGTCCGCCGTATTTCGACATTCCGATCAACCGCAATCCAAGTCTCGGAATTCGAGGCACAAGATTGTTACTCGGCCGCGAGGATATATTCCGCCCGCAGGTCTTGGCTATCGAACGCTTGGCCCGCAATCGCCCCTTGACCGTTCTGCTGCCAATGATTGATACGCTGGACACCCTGGAGAAAACCATCCAGGAACTATGCCGATTTTGTCACTGTAGAAATCGCGACCAACTTCCTTTTAAACTGGGAATCATGGTCGAGGTTCCGTCGGCTGCCTATCTCATTGCCGACCTGATTGAATACGTCGATTCGGTTTCGATTGGCCTGAACGACCTGACACAATATATGCTGGCGTCCGACCGAGACGACGAGTTAGTGGAGGTTTATCACAACCCGTTGCAGCCAGCCGTTCTTCGCATTGTAGGTGAAACAATAAGAGTTGCGGACGCCAACGGAAAACCAGTGACGATGTGTGGAGAGCTTGCAGGAGACCGCGACTTGGCATGTGCTCTCTTGGCCTTGGGAGCGCGTCGCTTCAGTGTCTCGCGGTCACATTACAACAAGACCGTCGACCTAATTCGCGAAACATCAATTGGCGAGTTGCAGCCAATCGCAGAAAAGTTGCTTCAAATTCGCTCCGGCGCAGCGGTTCGCGAATTTCTCTCGCAACGATTCCAAGAACATTGAATAATGCATCACTAAAACGCCTGAGAGTTGTTGATGAAGATCTTCTTTACAGCATTGCCGGGACATGGCCTACCGGACCGCGGTATTCGCCAATTGCGGGCAATTGAGCACTACTCAACGCCCATTCGCCAGACTGCTCCCAGGCCTTTTTGGCGCTATCTTGACTGAGAAACTCTGGAAAGAGCTTGGTCAATCCAGCGAAATCTAACACGCTATGTAGTGTTGAGTTTGCCCCGCATATCGCGAACGAAGACTTGGTGTTACGCAAACGCATTTGAAGGTTTACTAATGCAAACAAGAACTGCGACGATACATGAATGACTGCTGGGTCAAACACAACCAATACCGCATCAACAGCCGCCTTTCGATTTATAATCTGCCACTCGATTAGCGTGACACTATTGCCATCGGAAAGGCTTTCACCGGACAGCTCGCATACGAGCATATTACCGTCATGAATAACTCGAAGTTTCGTTTCAGCTAATTTCTTTTGCATATTTTCAGGCCTTGTATCATAAATCGCATTTACTCAAACACAGCTGTCCTGATTAGCCTGTTAGAGAAATGAGCCAATCATCCCACTCTCCAAAAACTAGTTCGTTCAGTTCTTGCGTCGATCGTGCTGAATGCATGGGAGCCTTCCGAAATAACTGCCTACCAACTTGCCAGTCAATTGTCGGTTTTGGCAAAGCTTGTACGCCATCTACGTCTTCCGCCGATTGCTCAGTAAGCTGCCGAGTCGGT
>JBLHLE010000871.1:0-4034 GCA_047620805.1 Pirellulaceae bacterium | reverse complement strand
AGTCGATGGCCGGGCTCGCAAAGGGGCGCCAGACGTCTGGCGAGCACTCGATGGAGATACTCGCAGACTGAGTGTCTTGGCTCTCGCGTGGCATGGCCATCCTGGCCGTGTTCCCACTGGTTCCCAATGCAAGCCTTTCTCTACCCCAGTCCCAACACGCGCGAGACGCTCATGCCACTCGCTTGAGAAGGGCAGGCATCAGCTACTGCGCGGTCCGCCCTTGCATTCGGGCTGCGCAGTGAGAGGATCTTCGGGCCAGGAGTGCTTTGGATATCGCCGACGGAGTTCTTTGCGAACGACCTGGTAGGTGTTGGTCCAGAAGCTGGCGAGGTCGTCGGTCACTTGCTGTGGACGAAAGTTGGGAGCGAGTAGGTGCAGTAGGATTGGAATTCGACCAAAACCGATGCGCGGTGTTTTAGTCCACGAGAAGATCTCTTGAATGCGAACGGCCAGTACCGGTTTGCCGGTCGAATAGTCTAGCTTGATCCGACTGCCGCTGGGAACTTCGATGCTCTCGGGACATTCGCGTTGCACCGCTTGAAGTTGAGTGGGTGTCAGACGCGACTTCAACCAATCGAGCCATGGCCCTGTTTTCAGCTCGGCGAAACTTCGCTTGTTGGGGCAGAGTTCGCGGAGGATTTCTGTGAGCAACTGTTCGTCGCGGGGCAGGTCGAGTTCCGGAGCCCACGTTCTCAGGCACTCCAGTCGGGTAATCCAGTCTTGAAAATTTGACTTGTCGTCGGGCATGACACTCGAAAGCTGTTTGCACGCCTCGGTGAAGAGTATTTCTCGGCATTGCTGTTCGTCGCTAATCGGCGCTGTCTGCTCACTTAACACGAGGTCGTTCCAATAGCGCCGACGTCTGGCTTCCACCTGTTGCCGAGAAGGGTTGAAGAACTGTTCTTCGCGAGCTTCGGTTAACTCCTCGGACAGCCATGTCGGGTCGATCCCGCAGGCTTGCCGAACGACCGCTTCAGTTTCGCGGTCGTCCACATCGATACAGAGAAAGAGTTCGGCGTCGAGTACTCCACTGCCAGGTCCAATTCGGACGCCGCGACCGCCGACCAAGCGTCCTTTGTTATCCGCCGGATTCCTGCGACGAGCGAGCCGATCGGGAAACGCGACCAGCAGCGCTTGGGGGACGATGGTATCAATGCTGGTGTCAGAAATTGGAGAGCTTGCAACTGAATCGTGATTCGCTTTCATGAACTCTGTGAATTGCGAGGCCACTTTGCGGAGGGTGGCTGCGGCGCCGCGATGGATTTCGCCGAATTGGGTCTGAGTCGTACCGGTTTCGTAGAAGCGCTGCAGCGCGAGAAGGCGTTGCGTTACATCGCAATTCCAGCGAGCGGATCGATACGTCGGCGGACCGCTGCGGTTGGTTGTACTGCGCTCGCGGAGAAATGGATCTCGTTCGCTGAGCATCGCGGCGACAAGAGCGATCGATTCGCAATCTACGTTCGATCGCAGAGTTTGGGCTTCAATTAGCATTCTGGCCAGCCGCGGCGAAACGGGTAACCTGGCCATGCGTTTGCCGAGTTCCGTAATCTGGTCGTTTTGGATTGCTCCGAGCTGTTCGAGTAATCTCACGGCCGTCGCCACGGAATCCTCACGTGGAGCTTCGAACCAAGGGAAGTCAGCGGGCCGCTCACCCCATTGATATAGCTGTAACACGGCGGCAGCAAGATCGACGCGACGGACTTCTGGCTCGAGATGAAGTGGTCGCGAGCGATGGGATTTTTCGTCCCACAAACGTAGACACGCACCCGACTGCAGCCGTCCAGCTCGACCAGCGCGTTGAGTAGCCGAACTTTGGCTAATGGGTTCAAGCTGCAGGCGGTCTAATCCAATCGACGGTTTGAACCGGAGTACGCGTGCCTGGCCGCTGTCGATTACTGTGCTGATGCCTTCGATCGTTAGCGATGTTTCCGCAACATTGGTAGAGAGGATGATCCGCCGCCGTTCACCCTTGAATAGAACTTGAGATTGCTGCTCCAAAGGCAAGCTGCCGTGGAGGGGCATGACCGTGCAATCGCGGAGGGCCGACTGACGCTTTAAGAGGTTTTCCGTTTGCGAGATTTCTCCCACGCCCGGCAAAAATACGAGGATGTCGCCGTCCGATGTTTCGGCCGTGCGGATAATCGCCTCGGCAATGTGTTCGGTCAACTTTTGACGCGGCTTGGGAGGATGGTATTTTATGACGACGGGATAAATTAGTCCGGTCGTCTTGAGTACCGGAGCGTTGAGAAATGATTCCAATGGAACGGCATCCAGCGTTGCCGACATCACGATCAACTTCAGATCGTCGCGAACGAGTTGTTGAATCCGACGCAACATACCGAGTATGAGATCGGCATCGAGTGAACGCTCGTGAAACTCGTCGAGCACGACGGTACCAATATCTTCAATAGTGGGATCGGTAGCGAGTCGCCGCAGTAGTATACCTTCCGTGGCAACGATCAGAGCCGTGGATTGAGAAACCTTGCGGTCAAAGCGAACTTGATAACCGACTTCTTTGCCAAGCTGCCAGTGCCGCTCTGCGGCGATTCGCTCCGCGGTAGCTTTGGCTGCGACGCGGCGCGGTTGCAGGAGGAGTGTGCGGCGTTTACTATCGCACAGCCCGGCGTCGATCAGGCTGGGCGCTATTCGCGTGGTTTTTCCCGAGCCTGGCGGCGCCTCGACGATAACGGCATTCGACGACTTCAGCTGAGCAATTAGTTCGGGAAGCAGCGAGTCGACAGGTAGAGTTTTCACGTTCGGAGCCAGCGAGTTTTGTTAGGAACGGTATTCGTTAGGAGACGTATATCGCGCGCCCGGAATTCGTACGCACTGATGAGATAACTTATGGGCAAAGCATGTGGGGAGGCGATTGTCACATATCGACCTGTACTTGCCGCTGCTTGCGATATTCACTTGGCGTGACTCCCAGTTCGCGTCGAAACACTTCGTACATTCGCATGGCTTCTCCAAATCCCACGTCGCGAGCAATATCGGACAACGGCCGTTTGCTTTGAGTCAGTTCGCGTTTGGCTCGCTCGATTCTTACTCGCCGGATTTCCGTGGCGATCGGTCGGTCCAGGTGTTTTCGAAATCGGAGTTGAAGTGTTCTCGTCTCGGCGCCGACTGCTTTGGCCACTTTATCGGGCCCGATGCGGCGATGACAATTAGCGGCGATGTACTCCAACGCCGCCGCGACCAATTCGTCTTCGACCGCGAAAAAGTCAGTGGATTCGCGGACAACCAGACCCTTTGGTGGCAATAAGATCGTTTTGGTTGGCGGTTTCTCGCCGTCCATCAGTTGATGTAACAGTCGGGCGGCTTCGTAGCCAATTCGCTCACCGCCTAATTCGACACTGGTTAGCGATGGACGGGGTTGCAGGCAAATCGTTTCCTCGTTCCAACCGGTGATAATCGCAATGTCTTCCGGTATTCGGAGGCCGTGACTGCGGCACATTTGAGCTACGATTCGTCCGACATCCTCGGCGGCGACATAAAGTCCGGTCGGCGGCTGCCAATTCTTCATCGCGGCAACAATGACTTGCTCTGTCTTACGCCATTGTGCCAATGTTTTCGATGGTGCAAGTGGTACCATCGCCACCGGACATGAGAACCCGGCCGCCTTTAGCGTAGCGGAAAATGATCTCCATTCGAGGTTATGGGCAATCGTGTTCGTCGTCAGGCAGGCGAATCGGAAAAATCCGCGAGCTAACAGATGTTCCGCTCGCAGGCGTCCGATGGCTGCGAAATCGGGGAAGACACCTGGCAGGGTTTTCTGGGCAGGAGAATTGAGCCAGACGTTGACCACTGGGACTCCGAGCCGGCCGGCTCGGTCTGCCAACTTTTTGGAGGCTCTCGCGATCACGCCGTCGTAGGGGATGGACTTGGTGCGTCGCGCTGGAAGTGTGTCATCAGCGTATTCGTCAATGGTCGTTTCCCAGCCCTGGTCCTGCGCGTAGTTCTGCAGGCCGACGTACATGCTCGTGTGACGCCAATATCCGGTCTCCAAGTCCAGCATCACTGCAATCCGGGGTGGT
>JBLHLE010000870.1:0-4041 GCA_047620805.1 Pirellulaceae bacterium | reverse complement strand
TGCGCGGTAAGTGCGACACTTCTAGCGACGTTAACTCCTTGAGTATCCCGGACGTTCAGAGTCACACAGCAATGCGGTCTCTCAACGCGGTCTCTCAATGCGGTCTCTCAATGGATACGATCGCCTTCAGTCAAAGCCAATATCTTTGCGATTCACAGACGCGGCGGTACCTTCTCAAAACCAACAAATGAGAATAAGTTGTAGGGATCGCGACGGCATAAGATCTGCGTAACACTAGAACTTGGTGCTTGCGTAGGTTCGCAGTGGAAACATGGATAAAATATTTATCCACCAAGAGTTTAGGAAAGGGAATGATGTTCAATCTCCGTGAGTATGAAATTGACGTGGCGAGGGTACACAGAAACGCGTCACCTGCCGTACTTTATCAAGATGCTCTCCGCTGCGATTTTGGCGCAACATTGTCCGATACCGGCACGCTCATCGCCTATTCGGGCGACAAGACGGGTCGATCCCCTAAAGATAAGAGGGTCGTAGAACATCCGGACTCTTCGGACGATGTATGGTGGGGTCCCATCAACATTGGAATCGAGGAGTCAACTTTCTGCGTTAATCGCGAACGGGCGATCGATTATCTCAACACGCGTCCGGAACTCTATTGTGTCGATGCGTTTGCCGGTTGGGATCCGGAATGCCAACTCAAAGTGCGAGTCATTTGCGCGCGACCTTACCACGCGCTCTTCATGCACAACATGCTGATCCGACCAACAGCAGAAGAACTTGCGGACTTCGGCGAGCCCGATTTCGTCATCCTGAATGCAGGCGCGTTTCCCGCCAACCGATACACCACCGGGATGTCGTCCAAGACCAGCATCGACCTAAGCCTCGAACGCAAAGAAGTCGTTATCCTCGGAACACAATACGCCGGTGAAATGAAGAAGGCTGTCTTCACTCTCATGAATTACCTGATGCCCAAACGCAATATTCTCTCGATGCATTGCTCGGCGACAGTTGATCCAGAGACGAATAACTCTTCAGTTCTGTTCGGACTTTCCGGTACGGGAAAGACAACCCTCTCGGCAGACCCTAAGCGCGAATTGATCGGCGACGATGAGCACTGCTGGACGGATAACGGCATCTTCAACATTGAAGGGGGGTGTTACGCCAAAGCCATCTTCCTGACTCGCGAAGCGGAGCCACAGATTTTCGACGCTTTGAAATTCGGAGCAGTACTGGAAAACGTCGTTTACGACGAAGCCAGCCACCATGTCGACTTCAGCAACACCAGCATTACGGAGAATACTCGCGGGGCATATCCTATCGAGTTCATTCCCAACGCGAGAATCCCCTGTGTAGCGGGCCATCCAACCGACGTGATCTTCCTGACGTGCGATGCGTTTGGCGTCTTACCTCCGGTAAGTCGCTTGACACCAGAACAAGCCGAGTATCATTTCATTAGCGGTTACACGGCAAAAGTGGCTGGTACTGAAGTTGGTGTGACCGAACCGGAAGCGACGTTCTCGCCATGCTTCGGGGGCCCGTTTCTCGTTTGGCATCCAGGTAAATACGCCGAATTACTTTCGCAGAAAATCACTAAACATCACGCCAGCGTTTGGCTCGTTAATACGGGTTGGAGCGGTGGACCCCATGGAGTGGGAAGCCGTATTGAACTCGCTTACACTCGTGCGATTATCAACGCCATTCACAGTGGCGAACTCGGTGACGCGGCAACGGAGAAAGAACCATTCTTTGGTCTGAACGTCATCACCAAGTGCCCTGATATTCCCGATGAAATGCTCCTGCCAAGGAACACTTGGAGCGACAAGGATAAATACGACGAAGCCGCCGAGAAACTTAGCGCTTTGTTCAAGGAAAACTTTAAATCGTACGAAGCTCGCGTCAGCGATTCGGTAAGCGCCGCCGGCCCTAATTAAGTAATTGGGGCAGTAGTCACTGAACGCTGCGGTTTTCGCATTGATGACATCCATGCCTGCAGCAGTGAGATCGGCCGAGCATTGCGGTAAACTACTAGTGTCAAAGAATTTGCGAAGTAAATGCAATATTTGCTAGGGCTTGGGCATCTCTCTAACACAAGCTAACGCATCAACTCTTTGTCATGGAATCGTCATGCGACAAGTCATAAGTATATTCACGGTAGCGATTTGCTACTTTCTTGCCCTAGGGATATCAAGTGCGGAACAGCCCTCAAAGGCTGAACTTGAGTTCTTCGAGACCAAAATTCGTCCCGTTCTTGTGAAACACTGTTACAAGTGTCATTCCAAGGATTCAAAGGAGCCTAAGGGTGGTCTGCTGCTCGACTCCCGCGAGGGAATCCGCCGCGGTGGCGATTCAGGACATGGTGTCGTTCCGGGGGAACTGGCCGAAAGCCTCGTCATTGACGCGATTCACTTTGAAACGCTCGAGATGCCCCCTAACCAACAGCTGCCCGAGTCAGTCATCAAAGATTTCGAGAAGTGGGTCGAGTTGGGCGCACCCGACCCTCGCGAAGGCCCATCTCTGATTCAAAGTAAAATCGATTTTGAAAAGGCGAAGACGTATTGGGCTTATCAACCGATTGGCAAACCGGCCGACCCAAAGATTGAAAACACTGCTTGGCCGCGAACGAAGATCGACGAGTTCATTTTGGCTCGCTTGGAGGCAAAGCAGCTAAAGCCAGCGAAGGACGCCGATCCATTGACGCTCGTCCGTCGCGTTTACATCGACTTGACTGGTATCCCGCCGACGCCTGAACAAGTGGACGAGTTTCTCGAAAGTTGCGAAGGCGACTCCGTTCCATCGAAAGCGTTGGAGAGAATAATCGACAAACTTCTGGCCACAAGTCAGTATGGAGAACGCTGGGGACGGCATTGGCTGGACGTGGCGAGGTATGGCGAATCGACAGGCATGGAACGGAATTATACGTTTCCTCAAGCGTGGCGTTATCGTGACTACGTGATCGCTTCAACCAACGCCGACAAGCCATACGACCAATTCATTAAGGAGCAGATCGCCGGAGATTTGCTCCCGGCTGAAGATGCCGACGAACATTTAGCGAACATGGTCGCTACGGGTTTCCTGGCGATCGGGCCAAAATCTCTCAACGAACGCAACCGCGAGCAGTTTGCGATGGACATCGTCGACGATCAAATCGATGTCACATCGCGAGCCTTCCTCGGACTTACCGTTTCTTGTGCGCGTTGCCACGACCACAAATTCGACGCGATTCCACAGGCTGAGTATTACGCAATGGCCGGCATTTTTCGCAGTACGAACACGTTTTACGGAACGGGTGGTGGAGGTGGCAACCGGCAAGCAGGTAGCTTGCTCGGCGTTAGCGGCATGAATGTAGCCGCAACCAGTGTTGGTGGCGGAAACACGAAGGTCAAAAAGAACAACAACAAGCAGTTGAACAGCCAGATAAAAAAGCTGGAGACTCAATTGGCGAGGGCCAAAAAGTCCAAGGCGTCTCCGGAAGTAGAAACCCGTGTAGCGAAACTAAAAAAGCAGCTTGCCCAACTTAAAAAGCGTCTTCTCAAAACCGAAGAAGCACCAAGGCCCAAACCGAAACAGGCGGACGGCGATGTCAAAGCTGTCTTAGTAATGGGCGTTCAAGATTCTTCCAACCCTAGCGACACCGAGCTGCGAGTTCGAGGTGAGCCAGACGTACGCGGGAATAGGATTCCGCGTGGCTTCCTCACCGTAGCGTCACACGCCAACTCCGAGATACCGAGCGCGGTCAGCGGCCGATTGCAATTGGCCGAGTGGATCGCGAACGCAGAAAACCCTCTGACTGCACGCGTGGCCGTCAATCGTGTCTGGCAGCATCTGTTCGGCAAAGGGATCGTCGTCAGCCTAAATAATTTTGGTAACAATGGCGACGTTCCCTCGCATCCGCAATTGCTCGACCAGCTCGCGACTGATTTTTCCCAAGAGGGTTGGTCTAGGAAGCGATTGATCAAACAGATCATGATGAGTCGCACTTATCAGCAAAGCTGTGTTGGTGAACGTGATCTAAGCGAAATAGATCCGGAGAATCGACTGCTCTCCCGACAAAATCAACGCCGATTGGAAGCAGAGGCGATT
>JBLHLE010000869.1:0-4041 GCA_047620805.1 Pirellulaceae bacterium | reverse complement strand
AACGTCTGCCGCAGTTGCTCGGGGCCGCGTTGCGTCGACAACATTAACGGTCGCAATCGATCGTTTTCGTCCAACATCGCCCCGGCTTTGCGAGCTACATTTCGCGACCGGATGTCGTAGCCCCAACCTTCTAGTCGGATGCGGTCCGAAGCGTCGCGACCGTTGGTGATTAACCCAAACTGCTGATTGATTTCGTACAGCGCATTAGCCACAGACGCGGCACAGGTGACGAGTTGATCGCTGCGCACGGGCTCGTGTCGGCGATCGAAAGACTGCTGGTGGAAGTCGAGGATCAAAGTGGCACCGGCGACCGAGGAGGGTTCGAAGATCTTACACTGCAGCTGTCCGGTGCGGGCCGTCGCCTTCCAGTTGATTCGACTGAGGGGATCGCCCGCCTGATATTCGCGGACTCCTGCAATACGAGTCGGATCTTCAAACAATCGATAAGACATCGTGACCTCGCCCACTGGGCGTCGAGACGCGACGTGGTATCCGTCTAACGGAATTACCTTGGGATAGACCATCAAGAAATGGGGGTCGGTCGTCACTGAGTAACGGCGGCTCAAACCGAACATGTCGCCCGTCTCCATGATCAACGGACCAAGTTGGTAGTAGCCTCGCTGATTGCACTGCAGATGGTACTTGATCTCTCGCTTCGAGTTCTGCCACAACATCGCGACGAGAATTCTCGAACCGATTAACCGCAGTGCAGGCGGGTCATGTTGCAGAGCTTGCTTGGGGACAATGTCTTCCACCAATAACCAAGGGATTGGAATCGAACTCGTATTCTCAATAGTCAATTTCAATTCGACCACATCGCCGATCTCCGCAGACTTCCGATTGCAGGCGCGGGTGGCGGTCAAACCGTTCACCCAAACCCGAGTGAGCAAACGCCCCAATACCAACACGGCCATAAGTACGTACAGCGAGTACGTCAGCAGTCCCAAATCCAAGACCAGCGAGATCGGGATCAGCAACACCGTGACAATCATCCACATCATGGCGAAGCGATCGTAGGTACTGCGATTTCGGCGACGATTTCGCTCAGCACATATTGCGTTGTTACTTTGCGAAGCCGACTTTCCGGTTTCAAAATGAGTCGATGGTTCATAATGGCCGGAACGACTTGCTTCACATCATCGGGCAGAACATAATTTCTCCCCTGGATGGCAGCGAGGGCCTGGGAGCCGCGAAACAATGCGATGGAAGCTCGCGGGCTTGCGCCCAAAGCCAGGTGCTCCGATTCCCGCGTATCGTGAACGATCTGCATTAGATAGCCGCGCACCTTCGGGTCGACGTAAACTTCACGCACGGCTTTTTGGCACTCGATCAACTCTTCCGCTGACACGACTGTTTCCAACGAATTGATGGGATGCTCACGTTGCAGCAATTCGAGCATCTTCAGCTCCTCGTCCATCGTCGGATATCCCAAGCTAAATCGCATCATGAAACGATCCAACTGCGCCTCTGGCAGCGGAAACGTGCCTTCGTGATCGACGGGATTCTGTGTCGCTATGACAAGAAACGGAGGGGTAAGACCGTAGGTCTTTCCATCAACGGTAACGCGTGATTCAGCCATCGCCTCCAACAGCGAAGCCTGCGATCGCGGCGTCGCTCGGTTGATTTCGTCGGCCAACACGATCTGCGCAAACACCGGGCCAGCGCGGAACTCAAACTCCGCCGTCTTTTGATTGAAGATGGAAGCACCCGTCACATCGGACGGCAACAAATCCGGCGTGCACTGAACGCGTTTGAATGTGCAGCCAACACTCTTCGATAATGCTCGAGCAAGCATGGTCTTGGCTACGCCCGGTACGTCCTCGAGCAGAATATGTCCCTCGCAAAACCAGGAGACGAGCGACAGAACAATCGGTTGTCTCTTCCCGATAATCGCCTTTTCGACATTGGCGATTATTTTTCGAGCGGTTGCTGATACGTCCGCCATCAGTTTCTCCGTGAGATAAGTCGGCCAGGGTAGATTCCGCTGGCCAACCGAACCACCCGTCTCTAGATTGTGATCCACGAAAGCTCATTAAGCAACGACCGGGCAATTTCGGAGACGACGGGTTGCCTTAAAATTGACGAAGACTGATACGACCGAGATCTTAAAGTCCGCATTTCTCGAGTCCGCATTTCTCGAGTCCGCATTTCTCGAGTGCGCATTTCTCGAGTGCGCCGTCGTCTAACAAACTCACCGCCACCGTTTCCCTGTGTGACTCAGCTGTCGCTAAGGAATAGAAAACGCAGTGAGGAATCGACACAGAGTCGTTATTCGGACCAGTTTTTCCGCTGACGAGAACTTGCAATTCCCATCTTCTTGCGATACTTAGTAACGGTGCGTCGCTTGATTGGAAATCCGTGGGCCTGCAGCTGATTAACGAGTTCGTCATCGCTGTAGGGCTTTTGTTTGTCCTCGTGATCAATGATCTCTTTGAGCTTAATGCGGATTTTATCCCACGCGACGTCCTCGCCATCGCGGCTCTGTGTGCCACCGACGAAGAATCGTTTCAGTGGCAAGATGCCGCGTTGAGTTTGCATCCACTTGTCGTCGACAGCTCGGCTGACCGTTGTTACGTGGACACCGACGAGGTCGGCGATTTGTTGCATCTTGAGAGGCTCGATGTACTCCGGTCCCTCGTCCAGGAACTTCGTCTGATGATCGACGATCGCCTGGGCAACTCGACTCAAAGTACTACGACGTTGCTCGATCGAATCGATCAGCCACTGAGCTGCGTTAACTTTCCGCTTGATGAATTCTCGTTCTTCGGGACTGCAATCACCTGACATCAAGCGGCGGCGATAGTAGTCACTGATGAAGAGTGTGGGCGTTTCGGTGTCTTCGAGCCTGACTTTATAGCTGCCATCTTCGGCTCGATCGAGGAACAAGTCGGGAGTTACTGTCGGCACGAAAGATTCAGCGAATTCACCTGCAGGTTTGGGATTCAACTTACGAAGCTGTTCCCAGGCTTCTTGGATACGTTCAATGGTATAGCCGGTAATCCGTTGAATTTGCGGCAGCCGATTGTCGCGCAAATCCTCCAGATGCCCAGTAATAAGAGTTTTTATCTCTTCGTAATACGGGGCAGTTGGGATCAATTGCGTCAACAGGCATTCGCGTAGGTCTCTAGCAGCGATCCCCGTCGGATCCAATGCCTGCACGATTCCCAAAGCTCGGTGGGCCAAAGCTTGTTTCTCCGCGTCGGCGTCGTTGGGTAGCAAGTCTTCCACTGAGGAACGGAAATAACCGCCGTCGGCAGGGTCCAAGGTGGATATGATGCGTTGACAAAGCTGCTCTACTTCGGGGTCTATTTCGAGTTCCCCAATCTGGTCGAGCAAGTAGTCGTGCAACGACTGCGGGCGCGATACGACGTTCGCCATCGCATCGTGTTTACGGTCGCCTTCCTCTTGCATACGGTTGGCGGAGCGGCGTGGCGATTCATCGAAGTAGTCGGGGACATCTTGGTCGAGATTCAGCAGACGCTCGAAATCGTCCGTGCTGTTGTTCTCGTCAACAACCATTTCCCGTTCGCTGTCGGTGGGCGCATCGGGATTGTCTCGTTCTTCCGCTTGATCAGGCGAATTGGGATCAACTTCCTGTTTTTCCAGGATCGGATTCTCAATCAACTCCTGCTCAATGCGTTCCTGCAACGCCATGATGGGGAGCTGCAAGATCTCCATCGACTGGATCATCCGGGGAGCCAGCGTTTGCTTTTGAACTTGTCGTAGTTCTGGCGAGTATGAAAGTCGCATAGTTGTGTAATTCTACAGAAGCGTTAATCAGAGGAGACTTACAAATCAGATAGTAAAAATTACCACCCAAAACCGGCCCGCGCCGGATGCTCGTCTAAAGTTTCTGCCGTCCGGACATGGCGTCCGCCAAAATCTCTTTATTAGTAAATTCCAACACGCTGCCTGTGGTAATTCCACGCGCTAAACGAGTGATTTCGACATCGAATTCGGCTAGAACGTTGGAAATATGCAACGCTGTGCCGTCTCCTTCCACCGTTGGATTGGTGGCCATAATGATTTCTCTAAACTTGC
>JBLHLE010000868.1:0-4041 GCA_047620805.1 Pirellulaceae bacterium | reverse complement strand
CCCGCCAAGTCGACAGTGGAAACCTGCACATCAATTGGGGACCCGTGTGGCGAGTAGACTTGATGCCCTACGGCGGCCTTAAAGACAGCGGCTTTGGCAAAGAGGGACCCCGCTACGCGATTGAGGAAATGACCGAAATGAAAACGGTGATCATTCACACGTCATGAACGCATTCCCCCCCCCACGAGTAGCGGTCGATTTCTCCGATGCGCACCGACTGGCCGTCAACGCTTCTTGGCTATTGCGTCTCCGCTGGGTAGCGGTGGTGGGGCAGCTGCTGACTATCGGCGTCGCCCGTTGCTTGATCGGCGACTCCATTTTCGTTCTGCCACTACTTTCCATCGTCGCCTTTACGGCCATCACCAACCTCATTCTCCTACCGCTTAGCAGACCGCTTCGGATCGAGGAAAAGGTCTCCAACTATACGCGTCTGCGGCTCGCAGCCGTCATGCTTCTGGACCTATTACTGTTAACGGGATTACTGTTCTTTGCCGGTGGCCCTGCGAACCCGTTCGCCTTGTTCTACCTCGTCAACCTAGCCTTGGCGGCAGTGGTATTGCCAGCGCGGATGAGCTGGGTTCTCGCGCTCGTTGCAGCTCTATGCTTCGCAGTATTGCACCTTAAATTCCAGCCGATTCCAGGACTAGGCAACATCTACGCCAATAGTAGCAATTCGAATTGGGGCGGCATCACTCTTCAACACGAGGGGTTCTCCGTCGCCCTGATCGCCTCCGCAACAGTGATTGTCTATTTCTTTACTCGCATCTCGGGCGAACTTCGACAACGCGAAAACGAACTTCGCGTCGCCGAACAGCAACAAGCCAGAAACGAGCGATTGCAGGCTCTGGCGACTCTAGCAGCCGGCGCGGGCCACGAACTTGCCACACCACTTTCGACCATCGCCGTCGTCGCCAATGAACTGGAGCGTCACTTGAACGACTCCGACGCCCCCAACGAATTACTCGACGACGTAAGGCTCATTCGAACCGAGTTGGCAAGCTGCCGCACGATCCTCAATCGAATGTCGACAGATGCGGGTCAAGCTGCTGGTGACGAGCTGACCGATTTGACAATCCAATCGATCGTCGACGAGTCAGTCCAGGGACTGCGAAAAATCGGCAACATCGAAGTTAACGTCTCCAGTGAGGCGCAAGCTGTAACGGTGCGGGCTCCGCTTCAGGGCTTAGCCCAGGCGATCCGCGGTGTCCTGCAAAACGCTTTCGATGCCTCACAATCCGGCCAGTCTGTAAAACTTACCGCGGAAGTGCTGGATAACCGCGTCCATTTAACCGTCGTGGACCGCGGCGAAGGAATGCCTCCGGAAGTGCTCGCTCGTGTCGGCGAACCATTCTTCACGACGAAAGAAGTCGGACAAGGAACCGGCCTGGGCCTGTTTCTCACCCGCACCGTAATCGAACGGCTTGGGGGCAACGTGGAGGTTCAGTCCAGCGAAGGGGAAGGGACCGCGGTCGACATCCAACTACCGATCATCGCCTAAAAATCCGACCAGCAGTCACGAAGGACCCGCCCGTAACGAAGGACCCGCCCGTAACGAAGGACCCGCCCGTAACGAAGGACCCGCCAGTAACATAGGACCTCGGGGCCTGAATTTCACGGCAAATACAACCTGCTGCGGATAAATGCAGGTCGAATCGGCGTCGTGATCCATCAATAGTTGTTGATATCTCCCGTGGTTGCAACCTTGTTGACTCCAGTTGCTTCTGAAGCTGAGACCGACTAGGTTCGAACGATTAAAGTCCGCGGCATTGAACTGCATCTAAAAGGGCGCTTTCGAGGGGATTGCGACTCGAAATTTGCATGATTGGATACGTCTCGGAGGATAATGCTGGTGCGACGATTTGCCGCATTCTCGGACCCGTTTTTACGGTATAGACTTGGGGTGTAGGAAACCGATGGAAGACCAAGCAGGACAATCAATCATGCGAGGTCCAGACGATTGCCCACCAAACGGTGAAGTCGATCGTCCGAAGAACATCTTGCTCGTCGACGACAGCGAGTTGTTTTGTGACCGTCTCGCAAGAGCTTTTCGCGATCGCGGCTTCCAAGTCCGCACAGCAGGCAACTATGACGAAGCCATGCAACACGCTCGCCAAGAGGCTCCCGAGTACGCAGTAGTTGATTTGCGAATGCCCGGCAAGTCTGGGCTGGAGCTCGTCCAGGACTTAAAAACGTTAGAACCGAGCATTGAAGTTTTGGTGCTAACGGGTTTCGGAAGCATTGCCACAGCAGTCGATGCCATCCGCTTAGGGGCGGCCAATTACCTCCCCAAGCCGGCAGACGCCGATGACATTTTAGCGGCATTTCAACGTGGGAACACGGAAGTCGAAGAACCGGCTCCGGGAGAGCACGAAGTGCCATCATTAGCGCGAACCGAGTGGGAGCACATTCATCGTGTGCTGGCTGACTGCGAGGGTAATATCTCTGAAGCCGCTCGTCGCCTGGGAATTCATCGTCGATCCTTGCAACGAAAACTAAAAAAACGAGCCCCCGAGTGACCCACAGTGGTCACTCCAAACACAGGAACTCAAATCGTGGCTCCCCTCACCTGTGTCCTACCGGAAAGTACCACGCTCCCATCTAACCAGCTCTCGTCTCTCCAGGCTCGAGCGCGGAGGTTAGTTTGCGAAAAAATCGACTATCGCGAATGCAGCCCACTGGATGAATGCCCCAAACAGTACTGTCCGGAGTTGTGCGAATTCGACTTCTCGGAACTTACCAGCGCCGCTCGGTTAACTGCCGCCCAAGAGTCGTTCTGGTTCGGACGCCTTAATGCTCTCAAGCAAAAAGCGGATCATTTACGAATTCGACTGGATACCGACAGTCCCTCGCTGGCGTTGATTGAGTTAGTCGAATTGCAACTGGGTGAGGCGGATCGAATTCGAAACGCTCTACTGGCTGTCTTCGCCAAGCTCGCTGTTGCCCTGGCGACCCGAATCGCTGGCACGAAATACGACTTTGACGAGTTCATTAGCGAAGCGAACTGGACGCTGTTCCTGGCCATGAACAAGTTCGACACCAGTCGCGGTTTTCGCTTCAGCACCTATGCGACTCACGCGATCCGTCGCAATCTCTTTCGCTACATTCAAAACAAACAGACCCAATGCAATCGGGCCGTCGGAGTAGATTCTCCTGAGTCGTTCCCCGACACGACCTCGCATCGCCACGACGAGCGTCAGTGCGACTCCAGCTACTCGATGCTCAATCATCTTGTGAGCCAACTGGAGGAACGCGAACGTTCCATCGTTGTCGCCAGATTCGGTCTGCAGAAGGACCAGGAACCGCGGACACTTCGCGGCATTGCTGGCGAATTTGGTATCTCGCGGGAACGAGTGCGACAACTCGAGCAACGAGCGCTGAAACGCCTCAAATCCCTCGCTGCCGACGAGGGATTCGAACCGTTCGAGTTGTTACAAATCGACGCTAGTTAATTTGTCGCGCAGCCAGTTTCTCAGCATAGCCAGTTTCTCAGCATAGCCAGTTTCTCAGCATAGCCAGTTTCTCAGCTGATTATTTCTTGGCAGATGCTCGCAAGGGTTGAGCGTACAAGAGTTCGCCCGAACGTCCGCTGTAATACTGGAATATTACTTGCGGGCGAGGAAACGCCACCCAGCGTTCTTCGCCGAACACCTTCGGATTGTTGTACACGTTGTTAACTTGAACAACACAATACGTCGAATGCTGTAGCTGGTCGCGAGGAATATCGCTCTTAAACGAAGTCGACCACATGATATCGCATTCTCGCGGACCATACTTGAATGGACCGTTCGCAGGGCGACCGCCTTCATCGGTGCTCCAGTGGTTATTGGAGTTGTGTGGACCGGAGGCAAATTCCCAAACATTGTCGGTGATCTTAATCGCAAAGCTATTGTGTAAGTCGCCTGTCAATACGCACACGGGCTTGCCGATTTTGTCGAACTCGTTGATCAGCTGTTCTCGTTCATCAAAGAAAACCGTCCACGCGTCGTCCTTGTTATTCGCTCGCACTTTGCCACCACCGATGTGCGGCACCATAAAATTGAC